>JAIFMT010000204.1 GCA_020048295.1 Rhodoferax sp. | reverse complement strand
CGCAAAGTCCCCGCCGAACGCTGCCCCCAGATCGAGCAGGCCACCGGCGGCCTGGTGCGCTGCGAAGACCTGCGCCCCGATGTGCAGTGGTCGGTACTGCGCAATACCCAACCCGTTACCCAGGAGGTTTGATGCTGAAGTCAGTGCCGTTGCATGTTGCCGTCGCCGATGAGGTCGGATGCACATTGACCACTCAGGCCAATGCTGGTCAATCGCCGTACACCGTGACCCTCGAACTTGACGCCGCCAAGGCGCGCGCTGATATTGATTTACTGACCAAAGCGGCCAAGCGTTCTCTGCAAGTCCGTCAAAGACTTTTCGACCTTGGCGATCTCGCTGCGCAGTTGTCCGTTTTGAATGTCGATGACGACCCGGCAGCGCATGCAGGTCAGCTTCGGATTTGTCTTCAGCTTTCCGATGCGCTCGCTGAACTTGTAGCCGCAGTGCGGGCAGGACAGATCGATGGCCTGGTTGTCTAGGATATTTTTCATGGGATTGCCCGCAGGCCGTGAGTTGAGGAACTTGCATTGTGGCCTTGCGGGCAAGCCCACCTTTTTTGCCACCTGCCTTCTTTGGCACCCCGTCCTGGCCCGTCTTTCTGGCGGTCGTCTCCCTTTCGTCGCTTCTGATGCGCTGCTGACTCGTCGGCGCAGCGGTTTGCCAGGCTGGGCGGCAGGTGGTTTTTCTATTCGTCAACAAGGGTAAATCGTGACCGAGAAAACAACTGAGATCAGTTTTGAGGTCGGCGCTGAAGAGGCCTCGGTGCTTGATGGCTACTGCCAGGCCAAGGGCATCAAGCGCACGGTGCTGATGCGCCGGTTGCTGAAAGAGTGGTCGGATGAGAAGTTGCATGAGTCAATTCTGGTCTGCCGTGTGGCCGGGGTCAATCCAGCCAACTCCGGATCAAACCGGGAAATGAATTGAGCGTTTTTTGCGTTTTCGCAAGCCACCTACCCCACGCAACCCACCAATCATGATGACCCTTACCCAGCACCCACTGTCTGCCGCTTTTCCTGCCATGCAGGAGGATGAATACAAGTCGCTCAAGGAGTCCATTGCAAGCATTGGCCTGCAGAACCCGATCACGCTGTACGAGGGCATGGTGATTGACGGCTGGCATCGCTACCAGGGGTGTATTGACGTGGGGTGCGAATGCGCAACGGTCGATCTGGGCGAAGTGGACCCGCGCGAGTTTGTGCTGGCCCAGAACAAGAGCCGTCGCCAGATCAACAAAAGCCAGTTGGCCATGGCCGTGGCTTGCGTTTATGAGTGGGCTCCAAACGGATCAAACCAGCATAAAGGAGGGTGCGCACCGGGTGCGCACCCTCCAAAAACAGCCGACCAAATGGCGGCAATTGCTGGCGTTGGCCTGCGCACCATGGTGCAAGCCAAGCTGGTCGAATCCAAAGCCAGCCCGGAGGTGATAGCCGCCGTCAAGACGGGCGCGATGTCAGTCAAGAAAGCTGCCGAATCCCTTATCCCGGCGACTGCAGCCACACCGAAAGATGCGCCGCCCAAAGCCCATGCAGCGCCCGTGGCACCGGTTACCCCGTCAGATGCGCCCGAGTACAGCGAGATGGACAAAGCATGGGACATGATCGACGAATTGCGTGAGGAGCTTGAGGCTACAAAAAACGAGCTGACGGCAGCGAACATGGCCAGCGCCGATCCGCAAAAGCAGAAAGACGCTGCGGATGTGCTGGCTGACCTGCGCAAACAAATCAGCACGCTTGAGGCAACGCTCAAGGCGGTGACGGAATCGCGCGACACTTTTCAGCACGAAAACGCGGTTTTGCGCAGAGACAACAAACGCCTGGGCGAAAAGCTTCGCAAGCTCGAAGCGGACGCCAAAAAGAGCTTCTGATGCAAAAGCACCAACTCGCCCTGCGCCCGCATCAGCAGGCCACCCTGACAAAGCTGCGCGAGGGCTTTCTGGCCGGGCATCGCGCGCAAATTCTGTATGCGCCTTGTGGCGCAGGCAAGACCGAGATTGCTGTGTCGATGATGGATGGCGCGGCCAAAAAACAAAAACGGTCGGCCATGGTGGTTGATCTGAAATTGCTGTGCAATCAGACCTCTGGCCGGCTGGAAAAGTACGGCATCGAGCACGGCATCATTGAGCCAGCCTCACAGAAGTGGATGCCCTATTTGCCGATCCAGGTATGCATGGTTCAAACGCTTGAGGCGCGCGGTGCGTTCCCGGCGGTTGACCTGTTGGTGGTGGACGAAGCCCACACCCTGCGCAAGTCGGTGATCGAGTTTGTGCAGAACAACCCGACCGTCAAGGTGGTGGGTTTGTCTGGCAGCCCGTTTACCAAGGGGCTGGGCAAGACTTACAGCAATGTGGTGTCGGCAGTCGCCATTAACGAGCTGGTGGGCATTGGCGACCTGATCCAGCCGCGCGTGTTTATCGCCAAAGAGATCGATATGACCGGTGCCGTCAAGGTGGCGGGGGAATGGTCGGACGCTGAAACCACAAAGCGCGGCATTCAGATCACCGGCGACATTGTGGCCGAGTGGATCAACAAAACCAATGCGGTTTTTGGCGGCCCCAGGAAGACGATTGTTTTTTGCGCTGGTGTGGCGCATGGCGCAGACTTGGTGCAAAAGTTCCGCGATGCGGGCTTTAACTTCATCAGCGTGAGTTATCGCGATGATGACGAATACAAGCGCCAGGCACTTGAGGAATTTGCCAAGCCAGATACCGATATTCACGGCCTGATAGCGACCGACTTGCTGACCAAGGGGTTTGACGTGACCGATGTGTGCGTGGGCATCAGCGCCCGGCCATTTTCAAAGTCGTTCAGCGCCCATGTTCAGCAGCTTGGACGCATCATGCGTCCGCATCAAGCCAAGGAAACCGCGATTTGGCTTGACCATTCTGGCAACTTTCTGCGCTTTCGTGACCAATGGGATGCGCTGTGTGAAGCAGGTGTATCCGCCCTCGATGATGGCGCAGAAAAGACCAAGGCCGAGCCGACCGACTTCGAAAAAGAGAAAGCCAAATGCCCGGCCTGCGGTCACTTGTGGGATCAGGCCTCTGATGTCTGCTCCCATTGCGGCCATGTGCGCACCAGGAAGAACGAGGTGGTTGCCGTGCCAGGCGCCATGACCGAGCTACAGGCGCGCAAAAAGGAAAAGCACGACGCGCAGTTCAAGGAAGATTTTTACGCGCAACTGATCGGCTATGCGCTTGAAAAGGGTCACAAGCCGGGCTCGGCCTATTACCGCTACAGCGAGAAGTTCGGCGAATTCCCGTCTGGCCCCATGCCGCCAGCACAAGAGCCTGGGCCGGTGGTGCGCAACTGGCTTAAGAGCCGTCGCATCGCCTACGCCAAACGCAGGGTGGCCGCATGAATCGGGCAGAACAAGCGCTGCAGTTCATCAGCCCGGTCGAGCGGGATGTGTGGGTCACCATGGGCATGGCGCTGCACAGCGAGTTTGGCGATGCCGCGCGTGATGCGTGGATGGATTGGAGCCGCCAGGCCGATTCGTTCCGCGAGGCTGATGCGCGTGCCGTCTGGCGGTCGTTCCGGGGTGCTGGCGTGTCGATTGCCAGCCTGTACCACGAGGCCCGGCAAAACGGCTGGCGCGATGCGGGCTTTCAGCAGCCATCGCGTGAGCAGCGCGAAGCCCAGCGCCTGGCAGCAGCACAGCGCCTGACTCAAGAGGGGCAGGAACGCATCAGGCTGGCCCGTGCTGCAGCCGACAAGGCGCAGTGGATACTGAGCCAGTGCAAGCCTGAATTGCACGCATACTTGCGATCCAAAGGCTTTGCTGAACTCAAGGGGCTGGTGTGGTGGCCAGCGCCAGAAAATAATTTGTTATGCATCCCGATGTTTGTTGGCCAGGGCCTGGCCGGGGTGCAGTTGATTGACCGCAACGGATCCAAAAAGTATCTTTCTGGCCAGGTCACCAGCAAGGCGGAGTTCTGCCTGCGCTCTGGCGCTGCTGGTGGTGATGATTGGTGGGTCGAGGGCTATGCCAGCGGATTGAGCCTGCAGGCCTGCCTGAACGCTCTCAAGGCGCGTTACCGCATCCATGTGACCTTCAGCGCCGGCAACTTAAAACGCATGGCCCACAGCGGCTATGTGGTGGCCGACAACGATGCCAGCGAGACCGGCGTACAAGCCGCGCGCGCCACCGGCCTGCCGTACTTCCTGCCGCCCGGCGTGGGATGCGACATCAACGACTTGCATCAAGAGTTGGGCACATTCCGGGCCTCCCAGGCTATCGCCAGGTGGCTGCAAAACTTGCGGCTTGAGAGGGAGTATTACGCCTGACCAATGAATCATGAGTGCCTGCCCCAAAGTCAGAGCGGGGTAATGCTGTTCTCCGAACACAGCAGCAGGCATTGAGACAGTGTGACCGCCAAGTCAATAAACGGGCCGCTCTGATGGTTGGATGTGGTTTAACGGCAGCATAAGAGATGAAGTCCCCTACTGTTGGAAATGGTGCTGAAACAGGGGAAAGGGTGGCGAAGCTTAGAGCCCTTGCATCGAACGTCTGGCGGGTCTTGTGGCTCCGGGGGAAATGCACAAGTGAAGGCTCAACCAGGAATGGCTGAGTCTGTCCACCAAAGGAAATGCAGGGTTTAGCAGGGTGTTAGGGTTTAACTAGGTGTGTTGAAGGTATTTAGTCATTAGCCGTTTTTGCGCCTGCGCTTAGCACTGCAAAAGCAATAGCAAAACAGGAAAACAAAGTGAAAGAAAACGAAACCGCGATGAAGCCGATTGATGTGAACGAAACCATAGCGATGGTCAAGCAATACATGCCAGACACCTACCAGTCCATAAAGGACAAGGCGGCACAGATCGGCACCGAGGCCTATGCCCTGGTGCGTCGTGCCCTGCGTGGAGAGGCCAACTGCTTCTATGCCTTCGAGGCTGGCAGGGTAGTCGGCACGCCCTTCAATCGTTCAGACATCATGGCTGAAACAGCGCGCTACATGGTGCAGTTCGGCTGCGCCCACACCGTGATCTGGGCCAGCGAGTGCTGCACCGATGCCGCGCCACCCGCCAAAGCCTGAAAGCAGCATCATGCAAATCAACCTCACCATCAGCGGACTGGACCAAGTGCGAGCGCAACTAAGCGCAATGTCTGGAAGGCGGTTTAATGCCGTGCTCTCAACAGCGTTAACCCGCACAGCAAAAAGCACCGCGCAAGTCTGGCAACAAGAGATCAATCACGACATCGACAGACCAACACCACGCACACAAAATGCCGTGACATTTACCGGGGCAAGCGCTGAAAAGCTCGAAGCGACCGTTTTCTTAAAAGACCGCATGCCCGGGATGTCGCCAAACGATTACCTGGCACCGCATGTATTTGGTGGAAGCAGGTTGTTAAAAAAGTTCGAGCGAGCGCTTATCAGCTCGTCTGCCATGCCCTCTGGCTATTGGACTGTCCCAGGCAAGCACGCAAAGCTTGACCGATACGGAAACGTTACACGCGGGCAGCTGGTGGCTGTGATTCGTGCGTTGGGTGCGCAGTACTCGCCAGGCTATCAGCAAGTCATCAGCTCGAGCATTGCGAAGCGCCTGCAGGCACAAGCAAGGCACGGACGGAAATATGTGGTGGTCAACCCGCAGCAAGCAAACCGAGGAAAACTTTCATTCGGCATCTACGAACGCATGGCGGACGGCAAACTAAATGCAATTTTCCTCTTCAAGCGATCGGTCAGATACCCCAAAGGGCTGCGCCTGAAAGACCGAGAAAGCAGTTCAAGGGTCGAGCACGAGTTTCAAGATCAGTTCAACAAAGCTTTGACCGAAAGCCTAGTGCGCTTGGCAGCCAGGGGATAAAAAATCATGGCAGTCCAACCTAATGCACCAAAACAGGGCGCCCCCCTCAAAGGTACTCCCAAAACCCCCTCCCCTGCGCGTTCTTGCAGGCGCAAAAAAGCGCTAGCGGCCAAACTTTCCAATCACTTGACAAACCATTGACAGCGCATAATTGAATAGAAAATATGTTGAAATATATAGCTATGATTGATTGTTGTGATACAATTGCAGTAACAGACAAAAGCGCTGTTACCGCACCAGGCGGCACCCTGGCAGGAGATTGAAAATGACCAAAGGCGGCAAAACCCCAGGCGCAGGTCGCAAGCCCGCGCCACCCCGACCCCCAGCCATGAGCTGGCGGCCAGAAACCCAGGCGCAAGCCGACAAGTTCCGCCTGCTAGGCGGCGCCAAGTGGCTGCGCAAAACGATTGATGCCGCCAACCCCTTCCCTGAAGGAAAAAAATAATGCAAAACGCACTTTTCGAAGGCTTCGACCCGGCTGAAATCGAACGCGCCAGCCGCCAGCTCCAGGTAGCCAAAACCGAAACCCGCAAAGCGGTAGCCAAAAAAAGCGCCAACCGGCACCACATGTGCCGCGCCAACGCCGAGGCCACCCTGGCCGACATCCTCCCCGCAAAATTTGAAGACGGCGAATCCTGGCACGTTCTAAGCCGTGGCGACATCGACAGCCTAAGCTACCTGCGCCATATCGTCCAAAGCGTTGACCACCTCGACCACGTCCTGATGTCAACCTGGTGCATCGCCAAAAACGACCTGACCGAAATCACAAAATGGCTTGACACGGGCCGCATCAAGCAGTTTGACCTCTACGCTGGCGAAATCTTCCCCGGTTTCTATGGCGACGAATACGAGCAATTCATGAAAATGTGCGACCTCTACGGCTGCCGCCTTGTAGTCGCCAAAAACCACAGCAAGATAACCCTGGCCTGCGTTGACGACTACCGCCTGGTGATCGAATCGAGTGCAAACGTCAACACCAACCCGCGCATCGAGCAAAGCACCATCCACCGCAGCGCTGAGCTGCACGCCTTCTACCTTGAGTTTTTCGCCGGAGTTAAATCCATTGACAAAGCCTCAAAAACTCACTGAAAGCGGGCTATCCCGATTGCTTGACGTATCGCGTCAGGCGATCCACGCCCACGTCAAAAACGGCACCCTGACCAAAGATGCCGATGGTCTGATTGACGTCGAAACCGCCAAAAAAACATTGCTGGAGCAGGTCCGCCCCAGCGGCAAAACCGCTGCCGCCGTGATTTTGCAAGATGAAACGCCCATCCAGCCACTAAAACAACCCCTGACCCCCCAGCCAGAACCTGACCAAAACGCAGAAATCACCAGTTACCACATCGCCCGCACCCTGCGCGAAGCCGCCGAGGCCCAGATAGCCCGCCTCAAGCTCGCAGAAATGCAAGGCAAATACCTGGTGAAGGCCGATTTTGAGCGCCACCTATACACCGCTGGCCGCCAGTTGCGCGACACCCTGACCAACTGCGCCCGCCGCGTCGGGGCCGAGGTATCGGCACTTGCCACCGCCCAAGAGTGCGAAGCCGTCATTGACCGCGAACACCGCGCACAAGAAGCCGTCCAATGACTACAGAAACAATAGCTGACTGCGCAAGCAGCATAAGGGCTATAAGCCGATTTAATTCTCTAAATGTGTGCCGCCATAGCAGCCCGCGCCGCCTGCACCAAAAAGCCGCTTCGGGTAGCCCCGTGACTACTGGCGTAACTGTCAATCCGGCTCAGCAGCAAACGCGGCACTGTGATGTTGATCTTCTCAGCCGGGCCAAAGTATTTTTCAACCGGCACATCCACCACCGCCCACACCCCGCCGGCGTAATCAGGATTGGCTTGGTGCGTGGCAATCGGCAAGCGGATAGGAATGTCAACTCCATCCTCAATCAACGTCTCCACATGCAAGTCAATGGCCTCTTGGGCGCTGGCGAGTGCGTCATCAAGATCGTCACCGGCAGAAAAGCAGCCAGGCAAATCAGGCGCACAAACGCCGTAGCGAGTGCCATCGTCAGTGTGCAAAACAACAGTGAATTTCATGGGGCTTACCTCCGGTTATTTGCGCCAGCCAGCCTGGCGTTGAATGCTGTACAGCGTGGGCGTCGGGATGTCGCCGTCAGGGTGTTTGACTGTGACCAAGCCGCTTTTGGTCGGGTGTTTGAACTGGTGATGCGAACCCTTGACCCGCACCAAGTACCAGCCATCCGATTCGAGTTTTTTAATCACTTGCTTGCTGTTCATAGTGGTTATTATAACCACTATTCACACATTATAAACACCATAACCACCAATAAACACAAATATGAAAATACAAAAACAATAGCTGACTGCGCAAGTGCAGCAAGGGCTACAGCCTGAAAATGCTTAAACCCGTGTCACTCCATACTCAACACAAGCCGCTTACCCAGCACCCGCGCGGCCCGGTCAAGCTGCTTGAGGCTGGGCCAATGGTGTGGGTCATCAAGCCGCTGGGCCGCCGCCCACGAGGTATCGAGGCCG
>JAIFMT010000126.1 GCA_020048295.1 Rhodoferax sp. | reverse complement strand
TGCAAATCGAAGAAGCCACCAGCGACTACGACCGTGAAAAACTGCAAGAGCGCGTGGCCAAGCTGGCTGGCGGTGTTGCCGTGATCAAGGTTGGCGCTGCTACTGAAGTCGAAATGAAGGAAAAGAAGGCCCGCGTTGAAGACGCCCTGCACGCAACCCGCGCTGCCGTGGAAGAAGGCATTGTGGCTGGTGGTGGCGTGGCGCTGCTGCGCGCCAAGCAGGCTGCTGGCACCATCAAGGGCGACAACGCTGACCAGGACCACGGCATTGCCCTGGTGCTCAAGGCCATCGAAGCCCCTCTGCGCGAGATCGTTTACAACGCCGGTGGCGAAGCCTCGGTGGTGGTGAACGCTGTCATGGCGGGCTCTGGCAACTACGGCTTTAACGCTGCCAACGACACCTATGGCGACATGATCGAAATGGGCATTCTGGACCCGACCAAGGTCACCCGCACGGCACTGCAAAACGCCGCGTCGGTTGCGTCGCTGATGCTGACCACCGAATGCATGGTGGCTGAGGCTCCGAAAGAAGAGTCTGGCGCTGGCGGCATGGGTGGCATGGGCGGCGGTGACATGGGTGGCATGGGCGGCATGGGTGGCATGGGCATGTAATTGCCATTGGCTGCCACAAGGGCTTACGCCCTTGTGGCCTGCTTGCAAAACCCCGCACGGTGCGAGCCATGCGGGGTTTTTAATTTGCGGTATCGAAAAATTGCCCCTGCGCATCAAATGCCGATGTCATCCGTGGATGCGCGGCCGGTAAAATTGCCTGGTTTTTTACTTAACCCAGGACTCCCCCATGTCACTTTTCTCCACCGTCGAAATGGCCCCGCGCGACCCGATTCTGGGTTTGAACGAACAATACAACGCCGACACCAACCCCGCCAAGGTCAACCTCGGCGTGGGCGTTTACTTTGACGACAACGGCAAACTGCCACTGCTGCAGTGCGTGCAGGCCGCCGAAAAAATCATGATGGACAAGCCCACAGCGCGCGGCTACCTGCCCATCGACGGCATTGCCGCCTACGATGCCGCCGTCAAGAACCTGGTGTTTGGTGCCGATAGCGAGCCCGTCACATCCGGCCGCATTGCCACCGTGCAAGGTCTGGGCGGCACCGGCGGCCTGAAAGTGGGTGCCGACTTTCTGAAGCGCCTCAACCCCGATGCCAAAGTGTTGATTTCCGACCCCAGCTGGGAAAACCACCGCGCGCTGTTCACCAACGCCGGTTTCACGGTTGAAAGCTACCGCTATTACGACAGCGCCACCCGCGACCTCGACTTTGCCGGCATGCTGGCCGACCTGAACGCTGCCGCCCCCGGCACCGTGGTGGTGTTGCATGCCTGCTGCCACAACCCAACCGGCTACGACATCACCCCGGCGCAGTGGGACGAGGTGATTGCGGCCGTCAAGGCACGCCAGCTGGTGCCCTTCCTCGACATGGCTTACCAGGGCTTTGGCTACGGCATTGCCGAAGACGGCGCGGTGATCGGCAAGTTTGTTGCCGCCGGACTGGACTTTTTTGTTGCAACCTCGTTTTCCAAGAGCTTCAGCCTGTACGGCGAACGCGTTGGGGCCTTGTCAGTGCTGTGCGCCAGCAAGGACGAAGCTGCCCGCGTGCTCAGCCAGCTCAAGATCGTCATTCGCACCAACTACAGCAACCCACCCACCCATGGCGGCGCGATCGTGACGAGCGTCTTGAGCAACCCCGAGCTGCGCGCACTGTGGGAAACCGAGCTGGGCGAAATGCGCGTGCGCATCAAGGCCATGCGGCAAAAGCTGGTGGACGGCCTGAAAGCCGCCGGTGTTGCCCAAGACATGAGCTTCATCACCCGCCAGATCGGCATGTTCAGCTACTCGGGACTCAGCAAAGATCAGATGGTGCGCCTGCGCAACGAGTTCGGCGTGTATGGCACTGATACCGGCCGCATGTGCGTGGCCGCGCTCAACAGCAAAAACATTGACTACGTTTGCGCCTGCATTGCCAAAGTGATCTAAGCGCCGCAACCGGGCACCCGTTGCGTCTGTTTTGGCCGCGATGGGTTCCAGTCACGGCGGCAGCTCGAACCGTGCGGTCGCTGAACACGGGCGTGGCAGAGTTGCAACAAATTCGGACAATCCTGCGCTCAGGTGCGCAGCAATCCAGTTCTGATAGCAAAATGGGCAGGCATCGCAAGGGGGTCAAACGTGGTGGTGGGGCACTTCAATCAATGTGCCATTGCTCGCTATAACCCCTCAGCTCAGAGTCTTCTTGTGAATTCAACCCAACCCGACGACATTCAAAACCGCTTGCTGGTGGCACGCCTGCCGGCGATGCCGCAGGTCTTGCTCAAGCTCATCGAGCTGTGTCAGACCGACGAAGCGGGTATGTCCGAGCTGGCCAAGCTGATTGAAAACGACGCCGGCATGACCAACCGGGTGCTACAGGTGGCCAATAGCGCGGCTTACCACCGTGGCGGGCGCAAGGTGAACCTGATGCAGGCGCTGGGTGTCCTCGGGGCCGACATGATCAAGATGTTGGTCATCAGCGAGTCGGTTTTTCAGACCTTCAATGGTTTTGCGCACACCGGCAGTGTCGATTTGCGCAGCTTCTGGAAACATTCCCTGACTGCCGCCATGGTCGCGCGTGACATCGCCAAAGCCATGGCCTACCCCCAGGTTGAAGAGGCCTACCTGGCGGGCCTGTTGCACGATGTCGGTCGGCTGGCTTTGTTGGCGGCAGCACCCGATATTTACCACTTCAACTTTCAAACGGCCGACAACAGCAACCTGTGTTCCATTGAGCAGCGCACACTGCATATTTCGCACGCTGAAGCCGGTGCCTGGCTGATCGAGCGCTGGCAAATGGATTCCTTCCTGGCAGACAGCGTGCTCTACCACCATGAAGACAGCGCACGCCTGGAGGGTGCGCACCCGCTGGTGCGCCTGGTGCATCTGGCGCACCTGCTCAGTGATCAGGCACCAGAGTCAGCGTTGGCGGCAGACACCGGATCGATCTGCGGCATCAGCGACGACACGCTGCAAAATATTCACCAGGGTGCCCAGGCGCAAGTGACGAAGGCAGCGGAGTATCTTGGCATTGATCTGTCCGGCGCTGAAACATTGCTGCAGCCAGTCGCAACGACCACGCCGGTGCAAAAAGTCAGCCCGGTGCAGCAGCGCCTGAACGAAGAAATTCGCAACCGGGCGCTGACAGCCGAGATGGGGCAACTGTTTGCCCGACAAAAGAGTGATGCGCAATTGCTGGAATGCGTGCGGCAAAACGCCCGTCTCCTGTTTGGCCTTGACGACGGTGTGGTGTTTCTGATGAACGGCACACGCGGCGGGCTGGTCGGCGCGTCGGTCGGTGAACACCAGCAACGCCTGGCAGATTTTTCCATCACGCTAGCGGGCGGCGGTGGCATGGCCGAGGCGGTATTGCAGCGCAGTCTGGTTTTTCTGACCAAGAATCGTGGCCTGCCAAGTCTGGCAGAAGCCCAGCTGCTACGGGTGTTTAACGCGGACAGCCTGATTTGCCTGCCTCTGGCGACCAGCACCCGGTGCCTGGGCCTGCTGGTGGGCGGGGTCGAGGCCTGGCGCGTGGCCGAGCTCAAACGCCAGGACAAATTTCTGCTGGCGTTTGGCGCTCAGGCGGCATCGGCGCTGGAAATGGCCGCCAAAGAGCGTGGTGAAATGGACCGGCGCATCGCCCGGTTGCGCGACGAGCAGTTGCAAAACTCTCGCAAGGTCGTGCATGAGGCCAACAATCCGCTGGCGATCATCAAGAATTACCTCGGCGTCCTCGATGACAAGGTGGCGCGCCAGGAGCCAGTGGCCGGCGAGATTGCCATCCTGAACGAGGAAATTGACCGCGTTGGCAGCATCATCAAGGAATTTGCCGGTGTCAAGCCACCCGCACCCGCCACGGCCGTGGAGGTGAACCGGGTGCTCAACGACATCGTGCGACTTTTTCGCGAGAGCCGTTTTTTACCGGCAACGGTACAAATTGCCGCCCAAGTGCCGGATCAGGCCTGCCACATGCTGGGAACGGTCGATACCTTGAAACAGATCTTGGTCAACCTGATCAAAAATGCCGTGGAGGCCATGCCGCGCGGCGGGCGCATTGAGGTCATCAACCGTGGGCTGACGCAACGTGAGGGGGTTGACTATGTTGAGCTGCTGGTCAACGACACCGGTCCGGGTTTGCCCGACGACGTATTGGCCAAGCTGTTTTCACCGGTGCGCAGCAGCAAGGCCGGCGACAACCGGGGCTTGGGCCTAAGCATTGTGCACGGTCTGGTGAAAAAACTGGCCGGTTCGATTGCCTGCAAAAGCTCACCCCTGGGAACCAGTTTTGAAATCCTGCTGCCGGCACGCCTCTCACTCGCCCCACAGCCATGAGCGCCTTTGATCCGACCCCGTGGGACTTCACCCTGGCACCCCACCTGAGCCCGTCACTACCCGCGCAGGTGCCAGCGCAGCTGCTGCTGGTGGACGACGAGCCGCGTCTGCTGGGCAGTTTGTGCGAGTTGCTGAGCCATCGCGGCTTTGTCCTGACCACCGCTGCCAGCGGCAGTGAAGCGCTGCGCCATCTCAGCGAGCAGTCGTTTGACCTGGTCATTCTGGACCTGCGCCTGCCCGACATCGGTGGTCACGAGATCATGGATTTCATGAACGTGCGTCGCATCGACGCCAATGTGATCGTGACCAGTGGCGATGCCAGCATTGACGCGGCGATCGGCGCGCTCAAGCGGGGTGCCTACGACTACCTGCGCAAACCCTATCCGCGCGAGGAACTGCTCAAAGCCATTCACAACGCCTTGCAGCAACGCCGCCTGGCCACTGAAAACAAACACATTACTGGGCAGCTTGAGGGGTCTGAGCGGATGTACCGCTACCTGGTTGACAGTTCCCCCGACATCATCTTCACGCTCGATCACCAGGGTCTGGTCACGTTTGTCAACCACCGCGTGCAACCTTTGCTGGGCTTCACCCGCGAAGACCTGATGGGCCGGCATTACGCCGAGTTGGTGCATCCGCTCGATATCGAACGCGCCAACTACGTCTTCAACGATGGGCAGCGTGATCAGCGCTGGTCGCGCAACATCGAACTGCGGCTCAAGTCGCGCCACGCCGACGAAGAAGGACGCAGCTTCAGCCTGGAGCTGATGACCATGTCCATGGGCGAGCGCATTGGGCATGCCGACAGCGCCAGCGTCAACCAGCGGCTAGGCATTTATGGTGTGGCACGCGACATCACCGACAGCAAACGCGCCAATGAGCTGATCACCTACCAGGCTTACCACGACATCTTGACCGACCTGCCGAACCGGGTGCTATTCAAGGACCGCCTGGGCCTGGCACTGCTGCAGGCCAGGCGAAAAAATGTGGCGCTGGCGGTGATGTTTGTTGACCTTGACCGATTCAAGGTGGTCAACGAATCGCTCGGGCATCCGGTGGGTGATGAACTGCTGCAACAGGCAGCCAATCGGCTCAAAGGCTGCCTGCGGCGCTGCGACACCCTGTCGCGCTTTGGCAGTGACGAGTTCACGGTGGTGCTGCCGGAGCTTGACCGGCCGGGCGACACCGCCACCGTGGCCGAGGCGTTTCTGGAATGCTTGCGCATGCCGTTTGAGTTGGCCGGGCAATCAATCCACATTTCGGCGAGCATTGGCACGGCGCTTTATCCCCGTGATGGCGACAGCGTCGATACCTTGATTCGCAACGCGGACCTGGCCATGCACAGCATGAAGTCCCAGGGACGCAATGGGCATGCGTTTTTTGACTCGACCATGCTCAACCAGTCGTCGGAAAAGATCGAACTCGAACACGGCCTGCACATGGCCCTGGCGCGCGGCGAACTGGAAATGGTCTATCAGCCGCAGGTGGATGTGAGCAGTGGCCGAGTGATCGGTGCCGAGGCCCTGATGCGCTGGAACCATCCCCAGCGCGGCTTTTTGGGGGCCGGTGCGTTTCTGCCGTTTGCTGAAGAAAGCGGGCTGATCATTCCCATCAGCGACTGGATGCTCGACGCCACCTGCCGCCACCTGCTGGAGTGGAACGCGTTGGGGGGCGACCCCATTTATCTGTCCATCAACCTGTCACCGCACTACCTGGAGCGTGGTGACTTTTTTGACAAGCTCCGGACCACGCTGGCGCACTACCAGATCGCACCCGCACAGATCGAAGTCGAGGTGACCGAAAACATCTGCATCCGCAACCCGTTGGCGGCCATCGAGCAGCTCAACAAGCTGTGCCAACTGGGCGTGCGTGTGGCCATTGACGACTTTGGCACCGGCTACTCATCGCTGTCCTACCTGCACCGCTTTCCGATTCATATCCTGAAAATCGACCGCTCTTTCGTCATGCCCATCGAAGACGACGGCTTGCAGTTTCCAGTGGTACTGGCGATCATTTCCATTGCCAAGGGACTGGGCCTGAAACTGGTGGCTGAAGGCGTGGAAACCGAAGTCCAGAAGCGCTACCTGGAGCGCGCGGGCTGCCACACATTTCAAGGCTACTATTTCCACAAGCCGATGCCGCAGCACGCAGTGCTGGAGCTGCTGGCGGATGAAACTCAGGCCGGGCGCAGCATCTCCAGGTGCTCGATACCGTCTTCCATGTAGGGCTTGCCAGTATCTTCGAAGCCGTGCCGGGCGTAAAAACCGGCCAACTGCGTTTGCGCACCGATGCGAATCGCTTGCGGTCCCCACAACTGACTGATAGCGGTGACCGACTGCTCGATCAGCTGGTGGCCCAGCCCGGTGCCGCGCACACTCTGACGCGTCAGCACCCGCCCAAAACTGGCTTCTGCAAACTTGATGCCGGCAGCAAAGCAGCGCGCATAGGCTTGCAGCTCGCCGTGGCGCACGCCCAGCAGGTGCATGGCTTTCGCATCAAAACCGTCCATGTCCTGAAACAGGCACTGCTGCTCCAGCACAAACACCTCGCTGCGCAGACGCAACACCTCGTACAACTCAAACACCCGCAGGTCGTCAAACGCCAGCAAGCGCCACACCAGGGTGTCAGATTTGTGCGCACCACTGCCAATATTCCAAAGGTGAAAGGTCATGTGAAGGACTCCAGTTTCAGCAAGATGGGGACCAGACCAGGCACGCCGCCGGGGCCCAATATACTACAAATAAAATAGCTATCAGCGCACAGTAAATAAGGGATAGAGCCTGATTTCTTATAAATTTTCAGAGACTGTCAACAGGTGAGCGTTGTGGCTGCCCAGCGGCAGCCGCCGGATGTATTTGAACGTGCCGGTGGCATGGGCGCAAGCCTTGCCGTGCGCATCGAGCACCGTGGCTTCGGTAAACGCCAGCGTGGCGGTGTGGTGCAGCAGCCGCCCGCGTGCGCTCAGCGCGCCGTGCGACGGGCGCATGAAGCTGGTTTTCATTTCGATGGTCACCACGCCCATGCCATTGACACCGGCGCGCGCCGCCATCGCCATGGTCACATCCAGCAGCGTCATCACCGCGCCACCGTGGGTCACGTTGTGCGAGTTGAGGTGTTCGGGTTTGGGCTGG
>JAIFMT010000235.1 GCA_020048295.1 Rhodoferax sp. | reverse complement strand
CGCGCGGCACTGGCACACCAGCTTGACGCAAGATGTCCTTGCCTTGGTACTCGTGAATCTTCATGAGGTCTCTCTCAGGAATGGGTGGTTGGAAGTCTGTTGTGGCCTGCTTTTTGGGGCAAGTTCAATAGCGCCTTGAGATGCGTCAACGACTGTATCATGTTGCGTTGCATCAATCTTTAGCCTGACTTACAAGGCAGCTTTATCCCAGGACGCAAATTCACCATGCAAAAAATCTTCATCGACGGCGAGGCTGGCACCACCGGATTACAGATCCGCGAGCGGCTACAAACCATGGCGGGCATCACGTTGCTGAGCATTGCACCCGAGTTGCGCAAGGACGCCGGTGCCAAGCGCGCGCTGATGGCGCAGGCTGATTTGGTGGTGCTTTGTCTGCATGATGATGCCGCTATTGAGTCTGTAGCTGTTATCGCAGATATACAAAGGGCTACAGGTCAAAAAGGCCCAAAGATTATTGATGCCTCCACGGCCCACCGCACCGCGCCGGGCTGGGTGTATGGTTTTCCAGAGCTGTGCGCTGGGCAAGCTGACGCGATTCGCCAGGCGCAGCGCGTGGCCAACCCCGGCTGCTACGCCACCGGTGCGATTGCACTGATTCGTCCGCTGGTCGATGCCGGGCTGATCGCCAAAGATTTTCCGCTGTGCCTGCCCGCCATCAGCGGCTATTCGGGCGGCGGCCGGCCGATGATCGAAGCCTATGAGCAGGGGCGCGCACCCGCCTTTGAGCTGTATGGTTTGGGACTCAAGCACAAGCACATTCCAGAAATTGTGGCCTACACCGGTCTCACACGCCGACCGCTGTTTGTGCCGTCGGTAGGCAATTTCAAACAGGGCATGCTGGTACAAATTCCGCTGCACCTGGACTTGCTGCCGGACCAACCCAGCGTGGCCGATTTGCACGCGGTGCTGGCGCACCACTACGCGGGCAGCGACTCCGTCAGCGTGCCGCTGGCCAACCCCGACAACAAGCTCGATGCCATTGCCCTGGCCGACACCAACCTGATGGAATTGCGCGTGTTTGGCAACCAGGATGCCGGTGACAACTTCCGCCATGCGGTGCTGGTCGCACGCCTGGACAATCTGGGCAAAGGTGCCAGCGGGGCGGCAGTGCAAAACCTCAAGCTGATGCTGGGACTGGATTGACGCTGGCCCGCGTTGGCCAACCCTCACGCCATCAACTGCACATTGCCACCCGCTGCAGTGGTGTTGACGGTGATGGTCTGCTCGGCGCAAAAGCGGTACAGGTAGTGCGGTCCGCCGGCTTTGGGGCCGGTGCCTGATAGGCCTTCGCCACCAAATGGCTGCACCCCCACCACGGCACCGATCTGGTTGCGGTTGATGTACACGTTGCCGATGTGCGCGGCGCGCGCCAGCTGTTGGGCGCGGCTGTCGATGCGGGTCTGGATGCCCAGCGTCAGCCCGTAACCCAGCGCGTTGATTTGCGCGATGACCGCCAGCGGGTCGCCGCTCCAGCGCACGATGTGCAGCACCGGGCCGAAGATTTCTTCTTGCAGGTCGCTGATACTGGCCACCTCAAAGGCATGTGGCGGGATCAGATTTGGTATGGTATTTGTAGCTTTTAGCGCTTTATCTGATTGGGCTGGAGGCATATTTTGCTTGTAACTTTCAGTCTGACCGGGCAACTTGGCAGAGGGTCCTGCCAGCCAGGTTTTGGCCTCTGATTTCAGCCGCGTGATGTGACGCTGAATGTTGTCAAACGCATCACCGTCAATCACCGGCCCGACATCGGTGGCCAGCTCAGCCGGGGCGCCACAGCGCAGTTCACCCGCCGCGCCGCTGATCATGGCGATCACCGCATCGGCAATTTCGGCATGCACGCACAGCAGCCGCAATGCCGAGCAGCGCTGCCCGGCACTGCGGAAAGCCGATTGCATCACCGCATCGCACACCTGCTCGGGCAGCGCGGTGCTGTCTACCAGCATGGCGTTGATGCCGCCGGTCTCGGCAATCAGCGGGACGATGGGCCCGTCTTTGGCGGCCAGTGAGCGGTTGATGATTTTCGCCACGGCCGTTGAGCCGGTAAACACCACGCCGGCCACGCCAGGCGCTGCCACCAGCGCCGCACCGACGGTTTCACCCGGCCCGTGCAGCAGTTGCAGCGCACCGTCTGGCACGCCAGCAGCGTGCAGCAAGCGCACAGCCTCAAAAGCCACACCGGGCGTTTGCTCAGCGGGCTTGGCCAGCACGCTGTTGCCGGTGGCCAGAGCGGCGGCGATTTGCCCCATGAAAATTGCCAGCGGAAAATTCCACGGACTGATGCACACCCACGGGCCTCGCCCGCTCAGGCGCAGCTCATTGCTCTCGCCAGTCAAGCCCAGCACCCGGCTGCCGTCTTGTCCGGGCAGCAGTTGCGGCTGCATGATGACCTGCGCTTGCACCGCGTAATAACGCAAGAAGTCGATGGCTTCGCGCACCTCGCTGATGGCGTCGTTCCAGGTCTTGAACGCCTCTTTCACCAGCAGCGCGCAAAACCGCGGCAGCTCGGCTTGCAGCGCATCGGCAGCACGCAGCAGCACGGCAGCCCGCTCAGTCACCGGCACATTGCTCCACAATTTGTAGCTGTCAGCGCTTGTTTGTACTGCGCTATAGACCAATTTGGCATCAAACTCTGGTACCTGTGGCACCACCACGGCCGCATGTGCGGCCAGCAGTGGGTCGCGCATGACCGGCACCGTCAGGTCCAACCCGCGGCTGTTGGCACGCTGACGGCCAAACAAATCGGGCGGCAGCGGCAATGAGGAGGTCGGCTCCAGCCGCAGCGGCGAGATCAGCAGCTCGGAAATTGGCACGCTGTCATCGGCCAGTTGATGCACAAACGACGAGTTGGCGCCGTTTTCCAGCAAGCGGCGCACCAGGTACGCCAGCAAGTCCTTGTGCGCCCCCACCGGCGCATAGACCCGGCAGGCCACCAGCGGGTTTTTCAGCACCTCGCCGTAAATGCCTTCCCCCATGCCGTGCAGCCGTTGCAGCTCAAACGGTGCCCCGGTGCGTGCCGCCATCTGCAAAATGGCCGCCACGGTGATGGCGTTGTGGCTGGCAAATTGCGGGTAGATGGCATCGGGTGCGTCCAGCAGCGCTTTGGCACAGGCCAGGTAGCACACATCGGTGTGGTGTTTGTGGGTGAACACCGGGTAATGCGGCAGCCCCAGCTCTTGGGCGCGCTTGATCTCGGCATCCCAATACGCACCTTTGACCAATCTGCACATCAGCCGCAAGCGGTAGCGCCGGGCCAGCGTGATCACATGGGCGATCAGCTCGGGCGAGGTGGTCTGGTACGACTGCAGCGCCAACCCAAAACCGCGCCACTGCGGGTGGTGTTGCGCCACCAGGGCGGCCAGCGCCTCGAACACGTCGAGTGACAGTTCCAGCCGTTCCACCTCTTCGGCATCAATGGTCAGGTTGATGTTGGCTTGCGCCGCCTGCACGCACAGCCCCCAGACGCGCGGCACCAGCTCCGTCATCACGCGCCCTGCCTGCGCGTATTCGTAGCGCGGATGCAGCGCGCTGAGTTTGATGGATATACCATCATTTTGCTCACAAGCCCCCGTTTCATCTGCGCTAATAGCTATATTTTTAATAGCTTTTTGGTAACTCGCCAGATGCGCCAGTGCGTCGCCATCGGTGCGCGCGCCCTCGCCCAGCATGTCGTAGCTGTAGCGCAGGCGGGGCATTTTGCGGCGTGCATGGGCAGCCTCTTTCAGCCCTTCATCCATGCTTTGGCCCAGCACAAACTGGCGCCCCAGCAGTTGCACTGCGCGCAAGGTGGCCGCCACCACAGTGCGCGCACCCAGCTTGGCCATCAAACCGGGTTCGCTGGCAGGGCCACTGCCGGGCAAAAAATGCTTGCTCATGGCGATGGCGGTGCTTGACAGGCGCGACAGCACCTTGTCGCTGCTGCCGTCAAAATCAGCCCGCCCCAACTGGTCAGCGGTCAGGGCTATGGCGGTCTCGGCATCGGGCACGCGCAAAAGCGCTTCGGCCAGACGCATCAGTGCCAGCCCTTCGGCACTCGATATCGGATACTCCTTGAGCAAGCTCTCCATCGCCCAAAACGGCGGCGGGTTGTCGCGCACCGCCTGAATCCATGGCAATGCCGTGCGCGACAGCGCCGCCCAGTCCAGCGACTGGTTGAGCGTGGCCAGGCAAAGCGCTGCCACGCTGGCCTCAGGACGGTAGGGGTTTTTCAGGCGTTGCGAAAGCATCATGTTCTCCAATGACAAACGAATGCGCTATGTTCCACGTTTAAAAGATAAATTTCTCACTATTAATTACCACTTGTATAGTAAATAATTAGATTTTTATCATGTTCTTGCTGAAGGTTTTGGCGCAGCAACCCGCATCGCCTCGCACATTCATAATATTGCCAACATGTTGCTTCTCTGGCCCATTCACTATTTCAGATGCTGGCACCTGGCGTGGCTTTGCGTTGCGCTGCTGAGTGCGGGTGCCGCGCAGGCCAGCGTGGCACTGCCCGGCGAGACCACACCGCGCGTGGTCAAGGTGGGCGTTTACGCCAATGCACCCAAGATTTTCCTGGGTGAAGACGGCCAACCCAGTGGCATTTTGGGTGATGTGCTGGTGGCGATTGCCGAGCGCGAACACTGGACGCTCAAGCCAGTGCGGTGTGAGTGGCAGGACTGCCTGGACTCGTTGCAGTCGGGCGGGATCGACCTGATGCCCGATGTCGCGTTTACCGACCAACGCGGGCAAATTTTTGATTTTCACAACACCGCCGCTCTGTTGAGCTGGTCGCAAATCTACAAGGTACGTGGCGAGCCCATCAGCTCCATGCTCGACCTGACCGGCAAGCGGGTGGCGGTGGTGACTGGCTCGGTGCAGGAGTCGTCGTTGCGGGGCATGCTGCAAAGCTTTGGCGTGAAAGCAGAGCTGGTGCCGGTGGAGTCATTTCAGGCTGGCTTTGAACTGACCGCCGCCAAACTGGCAGATGCGGTGGCCACCAACCGGTTTTACGGCGATCTGCAAGCGCCCAAGTACCGGCTGGAGCCCACCGCCATTGTGTTTCAGCCGGCGCAACTTTATTACGCCACACAAAAAGGAAAAAATGCCAGCCTGCTTCAGGCCATTGACCGGCACCTGGCGCAGTGGCAAACACAGAGCGATTCACCCTACGCGCAGGCGCTGCAACGCTGGTTGCTGGCACCACAGCCACTTCATGTGCCGGTTTATCTGTGGTGGACACTGGGCGGGTTGGTGGCGCTGTTGCTGCTGGCATTGCTGGTCACCCACTGGCTGCGCCGCCAGGTGGCGCTGAAAACCGCGCACCTGATCGCCAGTGAAAACCGGCTCAACACCATTCTTGACAGCGTGGATGCCTGCATCTACATCAAAGACACGGCGCTGCGCTACCAATATGCCAACAACAGCCTGTGCCGGTTGTTCGAGAAACCGCTGGCGCAGGTGCTGGGCCAGACCGACCAGGTGTTTTTTGATGCCGCCACCGTGGCGCACCTGCAAGCCAATGACCGGCGGGTGATTGAACACGGCGAGCGGGTGAAACCGAAGAGGCCAACGCCAGCGTTGATGGCAGCCACCACAACACCTTTTTGTCGGTCAAACTGCCGCTGCGCCACCCCGACGGCAGCATTTACGCGCTGTGCGGCATCTCTACCGACATCAGCTCACGGCTGCAGGCCGAAGATGCCATTCACCAGCTGGCTTTTTACGACCCGCTGACCGGACTGCCCAACCGGCGCCTGCTGCAAGACCGGCTACAGCAGTTGCTGAGCAACCTGCAGCGCAGCCCACAAGGCGCGGCGCTGCTTTTCATTGACGTGGACAACTTCAAGGACATCAACGACACCCAGGGCCACGAGGCCGGTGACCTGTTGCTGTGCCAGATGGCCCAGCGCATTGGCTACTGCATTCGAACCCAGGACACCCTGGCGCGCCAGGGAGGCGACGAGTTTGTGGTCATGCTGGCGGGGCTGCATACCGCCGCCGTCGAAGCCGCAGACCAGGCGCTGCACATTGCTCAAAAGTTGTTGGTGGCGCTGCGCCAGCCCTACGCACTCAACGGTCAGCCCTGCCAAAGCAGCGTCAGCATTGGTGTTGCGCTGATCGACGAGACCACCCCCAACCAGGAGAAAACCCGCGACGAACTGTTCAAGCAGGCTGATCTGGCCATGTACCAGGCCAAAGCCGACGGACGCAACACATTGCGGTTTTTCAGCCCGACCATGCAGGCACAGGTACTGGCACGCACCTCGCTGGAGGCCGATTTGCAGCGCGCCTTGCTGGCCCAAGAGTTTGTGCTGCACTACCAGGTGCAGGTGGACGACGCTGGTTTGGCGCAGGGTTACGAGGCGCTGGTGCGCTGGCAACACCCCACACGCGGTCTGGTGCCGCCTGGCGTATTCATTGCAACAGCCGAGGCATGTGGTGTCATCTTGCCGCTGGGACGCTGGATATTGACCCGCGCCTGCCAGCAACTGGTGGTCTGGGCCGCCGAACCAGCCCATGCCCACTGGACGATTGCCGTCAACGTCAGCGCGCAGCAGTTCAGGCAGACTGATTTTGTAGACCAGGTTCAAGCGGTGCTGATGGACACCCAGGCCAAACCAAGCCAGCTGGAGCTGGAGCTGACCGAGAGTCAACTGGTAGACGACGTCGACGGCGTGATTGCCAAGATGACCGCACTCAAAAGTCTGGGCGTGCGCCTGTCCCTGGACGACTTTGGCACGGGTTACTCGTCGCTCAACATGCTCAAGCGGCTGCCACTGGACCAGCTCAAGATCGACCAGTCGTTTGTCAAGGACATGCTCACCGACAAGCAAGACGCCAGCATCATCCGCGCCATCATCACCATGGGCGACAGCCTGTCGCTGGATGTCATTGCCGAAGGCGTGGAGTTGCCCGAGCACCACCAAGCCCTGCTGGCGCTGGGCTGTCACCATTTTCAAGGTTACCTGTTTGGCCGGCCTGGGCCGCTGCCAGCCGGTGACACCGGCCAAGACGCACCATGAGCCCCAATGCAAAACCTGCTCCCCTTCACTTGTGGCACTCGCTACAGGTCAGATTGACGCTGCTGAGCCTGCTGATTTTTTTGGTCAGCGTCTGGTCGCTGGCCTGGTATGCCGACCTGCGCCTGCACCGCGACATGAGGCAGATGCTGGGCCAGCAGCAGCTGGCCACAGTGACATTGCAGGCGCGCGAGATCAACTTTGCGGTGACCGACCGGATGGAAACGCTTGAAAAAGTGACCCGCTTGTTGTCCGCAGAGCTGTTGGCCAGTCCTGCCGCCTTGCAGCAATTGCTGGCCGAGCGCCCGGCCTTGCCCAGCATCTTCAATGGCGGCTTTTTTGTCACCGATGCCACCGGCACGATCATCGCGTCGGTGCCAGTGTCGGCGCAACGCATCGGACACAACCGCAGCCAGCGCAGCGACGTGCAAAGCGCGCTCAAGCATGGCAAAAGCGCGGTGAGCGGTGTCTTGGCCAGCAGCGGCTTGAAAGCTGCCGCATTTGCCATCGCCGTACCCA
>JAIFMT010000258.1 GCA_020048295.1 Rhodoferax sp. | reverse complement strand
CTGGCGAGCTGATGATTTTTTGCGCGGCGATGGGCGGTGCCGGGCTGGCGTTTTTGTGGTTCAACACGCATCCGGCGCAGGTGTTCATGGGTGATGTGGGCGCGCTGGCGCTCGGTGGTGCCTTGGGCACCATTGCCGTCATCGTGCGCCAGGAGATCGTGCTGGCCATCATGGGCGGCATTTTTGTTGCCGAGGCCTTGTCGGTGATGCTGCAGGTGACGTATTTCAAATACACCCGCAAGCGCTTTGGCAACGGCAAGCGGCTGCTCAAAATGGCCCCGCTGCACCACCATTTTGAGAAAAGCGGCTGGAAAGAGACGCAGGTGGTGGTGCGCTTCTGGATCATCACCATACTGCTGTGCCTGGTGGGCTTGAGCACACTGAAGCTGCGCTGATGCCATGAACGCCCTGCAAGACCAGCACGTTTTGATCCTTGGCCTGGGTATCTCTGGCCTGGCGATGGCGCGCTGGTGTGCGCGCTGCGGGGCGCGTGTCACGGTGGCTGATACCCGTGCCGCACCGCCGCAACTGGACACCTTGCAGCGCGATGTGCCGCAGGCCCGGTTTGTCAGTGGCGCGCTGGATGCACGCCTGATCGAAGGCACGGATATTCGCGCGGTGTTCAGAAGTCCGGGGCTGAGTCCGGCTGACGTTGCTGCTGTAACAGTAGCTGCCAGCGCAATCGGTATAAGGGTAACAGGCGAATTAGGCTTGTATTCCCAGGCGCTGGCCGGGTTGCAGGCCGAGCGCGGCTACCAGCCCGTGGTGCTGGCCATTACCGGCACCAACGGGAAAACCACCGTCACCTCGCTGACCGGCAAACTGGTGGAGCGCGCTGGCAAAAGCGTGGCGGTGGCAGGCAATATTGGCCCCACGCTGCTCGACACGCTGATGCAGCGGCTTGATGCCGACACGCTGCCCGAGGTCTGGGTGCTGGAGCTGTCGAGCTTCCAGCTTGACGGCGAGCCGGGTTTTGAGCCCAGCGCTGCGGCCGTGCTCAACATCACGCAAGACCACCTGGACTGGCACGGCGACATGGCCGCTTACGTACAAGCCAAGCGCGCAGTGTTTGGCCAGCACGGGCTGATGCTGCTCAACCGCGATGATGCCCAGGTGATGGCGATGCTGGGCAGCGCCGACACGCCCCGGGCCACGCCCGCCACTGGCCGGGCCCGACTGCCACGCGTGGCGCAGCGTGCGCACGTCACGTTTGGTGGCGACATGCCACAGCGCCCGGGCGACTTTGGCCTGGAAGTGGTCAACGGCATGACCTGGCTGGTGCGCGCGCAAGATGCCGATGAGACCAAACGCAAGCGCAGCGAAGCCGCTGAAGAAATCTTCTTTCAGCGCCTGATGCCTGCAGATGCGCTGCGCATTCGCGGCCGGCACAACGCCATCAACGCCTTGGCGGCGCTGGCGCTGGCCAGCGCTGCCGGCTGCGCGCTCGGCCCCATGCTGTACGGGCTGCGCGAATACCTGGGTGAGCCGCACCGCGTGCAGCCCATTGGCCTGATTGACGGGGTCGAGTACTTTGACGACAGCAAAGGCACCAATGTGGGCGCCACCGCTGCCGCGCTGCAGGGCCTGGGTGCCGATCGCCGGGTGCTGGTGATTCTGGGTGGCGAGGGCAAGGGGCAGGATTTCACCCCGCTGGCCGACCCGGTGCGCCGCTTTGTTCGCGCCGTGGTCCTGATAGGCCGCGACGCACCGTTGATTCGCGCAGCCCTGGCCGACACCGGTGTGCCGCTGCTGGAGGCCGGCTCGATGGCGCAGGCGGTTGCGCTGGCACGCGCTCACGCGAGCGCCGGCGATGCCGTGCTGATGTCCCCGGCTTGTGCCAGCTTTGACATGTTTGACAACTACGAGCACCGCGCCCGCGTGTTTGTGCAGGCGGTGAACGACCTGGCCGAACAGGCCGGCACGATGCTGGGGGGCACGCCGTGAGCCATGTTGCCTTCAGCTGGAGCCAGCGCCTGGGCCAGTGGCTGGGTCGGCTGGCCAGCCCGGCGGGCGACGTGCTGCCGGTGCGCCTGGGGGCCACCCGGCTGGCGGCCACCGGTGTGGCGCCAACGCGCGCCCAGGGCATCGACCAGCCGTTGCTGTGGGTCACAGTGGCGCTGCTGCTGTGGGGCTTGGTGATGGTCTATTCAGCCTCGATTGCCATGCCGGAAAACCCGCGCTTTGCCCGCTACACGCACAGTTATTTTCTGCTTCGCCATGCGCTGTGGTTGCTGATGGCGCTGGTGGCCGCGCTGGTGACGTACCAGATTCCACTGCAATCCTGGGAGAAGGCGGCGCGGCCGCTGTTTTTGCTGTCGCTGGTGCTGTTGGCGCTGGTGCTGATTCCGCATGTCGGCAAGGTGGTGTATGGCGCGCGGCGCTGGATTGCGTTGGGGCCGCTGAGTTTTCAGCCCTCCGAACTGGCCAAGTTCACCGTGCTGCTGTATGCGGCCGACTACATGGTGCGCAAGATGGACGTGAAAGAGCGCTTTTTCCGCGCCGTGCTGCCGATGGGCACGGCGGTGGCGATCGTCGGCGTGCTGCTGCTGGCCGAGCCCGACATGGGCGCATTCATGGTGATTGCGGTGATCGCCATGGGCATTTTGTTTTTGGGTGGCGTCAATGCCCGCATGTTCTTTTTGATCGCAGCGGTGCTGCTGGTGGCGTTTGCCGGCATCATCGCCTCAAGCGAATGGCGGCGCGAGCGCATCTTTGCCTACCTCGACCCGTGGAGCGAAAAAAACGCGCTGGCCAAAGGCTACCAGTTGACGCATTCGCTGATTGCCATCGGCCGTGGCGAAGTGTTTGGCGTGGGGCTGGGTGGCAGCGTCGAAAAGCTCAACTGGCTACCTGAGGCGCACACCGACTTTTTGCTGGCGGTGATTGGCGAAGAATTCGGCCTGGTCGGCGTGGTGCTGGTGATCGCGCTGTTCCTGTGGCTGGTGCGCCGCATGATGCACATTGGCCGCCAGGCGATCGCGCTGGAGCGCGTGTTTGCCGGGCTGGTGGCGCAGGGCGTGGCGGTGTGGATGGGTTTTCAGGCCTTCATCAACATGGGCGTGAACCTGGGTGCGCTGCCCACCAAGGGCCTGACGCTGCCGCTGATGAGCTATGGCGGCTCGGCCATCCTGGTCAACCTGGTGGCGATTGCCGTGGTGCTGAAGGTGGACCAGGAGAACCGTGTCCTGATGCAGGGGGGCCGGGTATGAACACCCACGCCAAATGCGCCTTGATCATGGCCGGCGGTACCGGCGGCCACATCTTTCCGGGGTTGGCGCTGGCGCAGGCGCTGCGTCAACGCGGCTGGCGTGTGCATTGGCTCGGCGGCCGGGGCAGCGCTGCGCAGCCCAGCATGGAAAGCCAGCTGGTGCCCCAGCAGGGGTTTGCGTTCGAGGCGATTGACTTTGGCGGCTTGCGCGGCAAAGGCCTCGCCACCGCCGCGTTGCTGCCGCTGCGCCTGCTCAAGGCGTTCTGGCAAAGCATTGGCGTGCTGCGCCGCGTCCAGCCCGACGTGGTGCTGGGGCTGGGTGGCTACATCACTTTTCCGGCGGGCCTGATGGCGGTGCTGCTGGGCAAACCCTTGCTGTTGCACGAGCAGAACTCGGTGGCAGGGCTGGCCAACAAGGTGCTGGCGGGTGTGGCCGAACGGGTGTTTACCGCCTTTCCGAATGTCATCAAGGGCGGCCAATGGGTGGGCAACCCGTTGCGCGCGGCCTTTTTGAACCTGCCTGGCCCCGAGCAGCGCTTTGCCGGGCGCAGCGGACCCCTGCGGTTGTTGGTGGTGGGTGGCAGCCTGGGCGCCAAGGCGCTCAACGACATCGTGCCGCAAGCGCTGGCCCTGCTGCCGCCAGAGCAACGCCCGCAGGTGCTGCACCAGAGCGGTGCCAAACAGATTGATGCCCTGCGCGCCAACTACGCGGCAGCCGGTGTCAGCGCCGAACTCACGCCCTTCATCGACAACACCGCGCAAGCCTTTGCCGATGCCGATCTGCTGATCTGCCGCGCCGGTGCCAGCACGGTGGCCGAAATTGCTGCGGTTGGCGCGGCTGCGCTGTTTGTGCCGTTTCCATCAGCAGTGGATGACCACCAGACCTTCAACGCACGGTTTCTGGTCGATCAGGGCGCGGGTTGGCTGGTGCAGCAGCGTGACTTGAGCGCCCGCAAGCTTGCCGATATGCTATTAACTATGGAGCGTACTACGCTTATTAATAAAGGGCTTGAGGCCAAAAAGATGCAAAAACTTGATGCCACCGAGCGAATGGTTTCGGTTTGCGAGGAACTCGTCAAATGAAACACGCCATCCAGCACATCCATTTTGTCGGCATCGGCGGTGTCGGCATGTCGGGAATTGCCGAAATTCTGTTCAATCTGGGTTACGTCATTTCGGGCTCGGACCAGGCTGACAGCGCCACCTTGCAGCGGCTGGCCTCGCTGGGCATCCAGACCTTCATCGGCCATGCAGCAGTGCAGGTGCAAGGGGCGGATGCGGTGGTGACCAGTACCGCAGTGCAAGCCGACAACCCTGAGGTGCAGGCGGCGCGGCAGCAAAAAATCCCGGTGGTGCCGCGCGCGCTGATGCTGGCCGAGCTGATGCGCCTGAAAAAAGGCATCGCGATTGCCGGCACCCACGGCAAGACCACCACCACCAGTCTGGTCGCCAGCGTGCTGGCCGAAGCCGGGCTGGACCCGACCTTTGTGATTGGCGGGCGTCTGAACAGCGCCGGGGCCAACGCCCGGCTGGGTCAGGGCGACTACATCGTGGTCGAGGCCGACGAGTCGGACGCGTCGTTTTTGAACCTGCTGCCGGTGATGGCGGTGGTGACCAACATCGATGCCGACCACATGGAAACCTACGGCCACGACTTTGAGCGGCTGAAAAAGGCCTTTGTCGATTTCCTGCACCGCATGCCGTTTTATGGCACCGCGATCCTGTGTACCGACGATGCAGCGGTGCGTGCCATCGTGCCGCAAGTCACCTGCCCGATCACCAGCTACGGTTTTGACGAGGGCGCCGAAGTGCGCGCGGTGGATGTTCACGCGGTTGACGGCCAAATGCATTTCACCGTGCAGCGCCGCAACGGCCTGGTACTGCCCGACCTGCCGGTGGTGCTGAACCTGCCGGGGCGGCATAACGTGCTCAACGCGCTCTCAGCCATTGCGATGGCGGTCGAACTGGGCATTGCCGACGACGCCGTGCAGCGCGCACTGGCAAGCTTCAAGGGTGTGGGCCGGCGTTTTCAGCGTTATGGCGAGCTGCCAGTCAGCGCAGCCAATGGCAGCGGCAGTTTCACGCTGGTGGATGACTATGGCCACCACCCGGCCGAGATGGCCGCCACACTGGCAGCGGCGCGCGGTGCTTTTGCGGGCCGGCGGCTGCTGCTGGCGTTTCAGCCACACCGGTTCAGCCGCACGCGCGACTGTTTTGATGACTTCGTCAAGGTCATCGCGCAAGCCGATGCGGTGCTGCTGACCGAGGTGTATGCCGCCGGAGAGGCACCGATCGTCGCCGCCGATGGCCGCAGTCTGGCGCGGGCGCTGCGCGTGGCCGGCAAGATTGAGCCGGTGTTTGTGGATGCCATTGCCGCCATGCCGCAGGCCATCATTGACAACGCCCGCCCTGGCGACGTGGTGCTGTGCATGGGGGCCGGGTCGATTGGTGCAGTGTGTGCCAAAGTTGTCAATATGCTACAAGTATCAGAGCTGTCTTCGCATATGGAGAAAGGGCTATGAGTCAATTTGACATAAATTCTGAAAAAGTGGCGGTGCTGCTTGGCGGCCGCTCGGCCGAGCGCGAGGTCTCGCTGATGTCAGGCGCCGGCGTGTTGGCAGCGCTGCAACAGCTGGGCCTCAACGCCCACGCCTTTGACCCGGCGCAGCGCGATTTGTGCGAACTGAAAACCGAAGGTTTCACCCGCTGCTTCATCGCCTTGCATGGCCGCTTTGGTGAAGACGGCACGGTGCAGGGGGCGCTGGAGTTGTTGGGCATTCCCTACACTGGCCCAGGCGTGATGGCCTCCAGCATCGCCATCGACAAAATCACCACCAAGCGCCTGTGGCGTGCTGACGGCTTGCCCACCCCGGCGTGGAAAACGGTTGACAGCGCCGATGCCACGCGGGCGGCGTTTGCCGAACTGGCGGCTCCAGGCCAGCCGATGATCGTCAAGCCCGCGCGCGAAGGCTCCACGCTGGGCTTGAGCAAAGTCACCCAGGCAGACCAGTGCGCCAGCGCCTACCAGCTGGCCGCCGCCTTGGACCCCGAGGTGTTGTGCGAGCAGTTCATCAGCGGCGACGAGGTCACCGTGCCGGTGTTGGGCAGCGGTGCGGCGGCGCGGGCGCTACCGGTGATTCGCATCCGGGCCAAAGACGGCAATTACGACTACCAGAACAAGTATTTCACCGATACCACCGAGTACCTGGTGCCCGCTGGCCTGCCCGCTGGCGAAGAGGCGGCCATCGGGCAACTGGTGCTGCGCGCGTTTCACAGCCTGGGTTGCCGTGGCTGGGCGCGTGCCGACGTGATGATTGATGCCCGCACCCGCGCGCCCTATCTGCTCGAAATCAACACCAGCCCGGGCATGACGACGCATTCGCTGGTGCCGATGTCGGCCAAGGCCGCCGGGCTGGGCTATGGCGCGTTGTGCCTGCAAATCCTGCAGTCGGCCAGGCTGGACTACGCGCAAGCATGAGTACCCGCCAAACGCCCCCCGTGGCACTGCCGTTCGACGTGCGCCTGATGCACGCGTTGGCCAACCTGCTGTTTGGCGCTGCGCTGCTGCTGGCGCTAGCGGGGGTGCTGGTGTGGGCGGCGGGGCTGCCGGTGTTTGCCATTCGCGGGGTGCGGGTCACCGGTGATGTGCTGCACTACAACGCGCTGACGCTGCGTGCCAATGTGATGCCGCACCTGCAAGGGACTTTTTTCACGCTCGACCTGGCCGCCACGCGCAAGGTGTTTGAGTCGATCCCGTGGGTGCGCCAGGCGGTGGTGCGACGCGAATTTCCAAACCGCTTGCGGGTGCAGCTGCAGGAGCATCAGGCGGTGGCTTTCTGGGGTGACGAAGACGACTCGCACCTGGTCAACAGCTTTGGCGAGGTGTTTGAGGCCAACGCGGGCGAGATTGAGCAAGACAACTTGCCGCGCCTGAACGGCCCGGACGGCCAGTCGGCGCAGGTGCTGGCGATGTACCGCAGTTTGCAGCCGCAGTTTGAGTCGCTGGAACTGACGCTTGACCAGTTGGAGCTCACCGCGCGCGGTGGTTGGCGCGGCGAGCTGGACAACGGCATTGCGCTGGAACTCGGCAGTGGTGAAACCCCCGAGCTGCTGGCGCGCGCGCAGCGCTTTCTGGCCACCGTGACGCAGGTCACGGCGCGCTACGGACGGCACCCGGGGCAATTGGCCTCGGTCGATTTGCGCCACAAGGACGGCTATGCCATTCGCATGGACGGCGTGAGCACGCTCGACGGCAACGACATCAAGAAACGCTAATGCAGGACAACAGGTGAACTTATGGCAAAAGAGTACAAGGATTTGGTTGTCGGACTCGACATCGGCACCGCCAAGGTGATGGTGGTGGTGGCCGAG
>JAIFMT010000159.1 GCA_020048295.1 Rhodoferax sp. | reverse complement strand
TGGCAGCGAGAAACCCGAGCAGATTGTGTCGGCCAATATCGGCTGCATCACCCACCTGCAAAGCGGCACCGCCACGCCAGTGCGGCACTGGGTTGAGGTGCTCGACGAGGCGCTTGGCTGAAGCGATCGAGTGGTTGATTTCCAACCACGGATGTGCCGTCGAATTGTGCCGGGCAAAGCCGCTTCACAGTCCACTGCCCATGCCACGTCCGCGCTTGGACGCCGTGCCAGCTTGCCCCTTCTGGCGCGGCTCTGGCGTTGCAGCCGGGCAAAGGCTGCTGTCGCTGAATCCGGGAATGATGCCCGTCAGATACTGGTTGGCCAGCGCCAGCTGGGCCGGGCTCAGGCTTTGCAGCAGCGGTTTGACAGCCAGTTCCAGCTCTTCCAGTGCCGCCAGCCGATTTTGTTGCTGGGAGATACGCTGGGTCAACTGCTGCGCGGCGCTGTTTTGCGAGGCAAGTACCGGCACCTCACGCAGGCGCAGCGCCTCGGTCTGCATCAGGCTGGCCTCAAAAGCCTGCCACAGCGGCTGCTGCGCCGGGCTCAGGGCCAGCCGTTCCTGTAGCTGTGCGGGCGTCAGGGTGACCCGGAGAGCAACGCCTGCCGGCATGGCCGCGGCGGCTGCCGCTGGCGTGGCGGGCGTGGCCAGGGTTTGCGCCATTCCCAGCAGCGGCAGCAAGGCCAGCAATGCTGCCAGCCAGCCGGCTTTGAGCATCATCAGGTCGGTCATTGCCGCTCCATCGGCGCGCTGACAATGGCCTGGTAGTCCGCTGCGGTCATGTACTGCGGCACATACGTCACGCCCTGGCCTGCCAGCGCGTTGGTGAAGGCGCGCAGGTGGTTGCGTGAGCCTTTGAGCAGGTTGTCATACACCAGTCGGATGTCCTGGTTGTCAATGCTGGACATGCCATTGATCAGGTCGAGGATGTCGATTTCTTCCACTGCTGCACCCACTCTCAAAGCATCCACCAGCGAGATTTTTCCACTGGCGACCAGCTGCGTGTACAGGCTTTGCAGCGTGGTGTTCTGATACACGCCGGCGGTCAGCGTGGCATTGGGGTCAGCCAGGTTGTAGCGCAACAACAGCTGGCGCACCGCTTCGGTATGGGTGGCTTCGCTTTTGGTGATGTTGCCAAACACCCGTGTCTGACTGCTCCAGTTCAGGTCAAGCTGTGCATACACGTCCTGCGCCAGCTTTTCTTCTTCGCGCATCAGCAGCAGCGAGGCCTGCTCGACAGCACTGAGCGCTTCCACTGGCAAGGCGGTCAGGGTGGTGGTGAGGTTGCTGCTGTCAAAGGTGGAGACACCTTCGGCATCCACCAGCATCGGCGGGCCACCGTTACCGGCCGGGCTGTCGCTGCCACCGCCACCGCAGGCGCTGAGAACAAGGGCTGCCAGCAGGGTGGCGCAAAGGGCTTTGATTGAATGGGTCATGGTTGTGAAGGGAAAAGAGTCAAAAAAACAGGGTCGTGATGACCCTGTGCAGCAGAACACGCCAACAGGGTCAATTGGTGGTGGTGGTCAAGCCGGTGCCAGGCGTGTGAATGCCCTTGGGACCTGCGGTGGCGGGGCGGGTGCCGGCCAGCGTTGGGTCGGTCAGGCCAGTGCCGGGCGTGTGCAGCTGGGCATGGGTGGCAGTGCCGGTGCCAGCGGCCGAGCGGGCTTGTGTGCCTGCGCCAGCGTTGCCTTGCGAGCGATTGGGACCCGCGGCCCAGGCGGTGCTGCCCAGCGCCAATGTGGTGACCAAAGCCAACAGCAAAGAAGATGATTTCATGATGGAACTCCTGATAGGTTGATAAAGCAATTAACGCCCGCGGCCTGAGCCGCCCCGTCCACCGCCACCATTGCCACCACCGCCAGCGCCGCCTGATCCGGAAGACCCGGAAGATCCGGAGGCGTTGCCGCTGCCTGCTGTGCTGCCCTGCTGTCGGCTCTCATAGCCGGCGCCGTAGGGCAGATTGGCAGGCGCACTTGCATCTTCATTGCCGATGCTGGCCGCTGTGGGCTGATCGATCAGGATCAGCACCGCAGGGTCCGGCGCTGGGCCGGGTTTGCGCACCGACAGATTCAGCGGGCGGCTGGGCCCCTGCTCTGCACCAGTGGGTTGCGACTGGGCGTTGGCCCCAGCCACAACGGTCAACAACAGCAATGAGAAGATGGAAGTACGTGTGTTCATGATGATTGTTTTCGGTAGGTGTATGGTGCATCGGGCGTGTCGCTGGGCCATGTCAGGCAGGCCACGTTGTGTATCGGTGTGTCGCCAAGGGTCGCGTGCAAGTATCTGCCAGGCTGCAGCGCGCCGGCCGGCCGTAAACTGCCAACCCTATGACCATGACGACTTCAAACATTCCCCATATCCTTGTTGTTGACGATGACCCAGACCTGCGCGAGTTGCTGCGCAGTTATCTGGGCAGCAACGGTTTTACCGTGGCGGTGGCCGGTGACGGCATCGGCATGTGGCGACAACTCGACGAGCACCAGGCTGACGCCATCGTGCTTGACCTGATGTTGCCAGGTGAAGACGGCCTGTCACTGACCCGCAGCCTGCGCGCCAAATCCAGCGTGCCGATTTTGATGCTATCTGCACGCGGCGAAGAGCTTGACCGCGTCATCGGCCTGGAAGTCGGTGCCGATGACTACCTGGCCAAGCCGTTTGGCCCGCGTGAACTGCTGGCGCGCCTGCGCGCCTTGCTGCGCCGTGGCCATGCGAGCACCCCGGAACAGCCGGCAGCGGCTGCGGCTGCGGCTGCGCTGGCGCAGTTTGGCCCCTACCAGCTCGACACCCTGGGCCACCGGCTGCTCAAGGGCGATGCAGAAGTGGCACTGACCAGCGCCGAATACGACCTTCTGGTAGCACTGGTGACGCATCCCAACCGGGTGCTGTCGCGCGACATGCTGGTGGATTTGCTGCGCGGCTACGAGCGCGATCCGTTTGACCGCAGCATTGACAACCGTGTCACCCGGCTGCGGCGCAAGATCGAAGCCGACCCGGCAGCACCGGCCTATATCCGCACCGTGCGCGGCGAAGGTTATCTGTTTAACCCGCGCGGTGCGCAGCCGTGAGACGACTGCCGAGCCTGGCGCGGCAAAACACGCTGGCGCTGCTGGCGGCCTTCATGCTGGTGGAGCTGCTGGTGATCGGGCTATTTGCCTTTTGGGTGGTACGGCCGCTGGCGCGCAGTTCGGCCGATGACCTGGCCGGGCTGATGGTGCTGGCAGCGCAGACCTGGGCCGAACTGCCACCATCCACCCGCCCAGCGTTCGAGCTGGAGTTGCTCAATAGCCACGCATTGGCCTTGCGCAGCGAGCCCCCTGGCCCGGCAAAGGACGAATGGCATCCGGCGTATTTTTATTTGCTTGAAGACGCGCTGACGCGGCGGCTGGGCCGGGCGCAGCACCTCAGCAGTGAAACGCTGGACAGCGGTATCTGGTATTGGGCACAGGTGCCGATTGGGCGTGGTTTCCTGAGTGTTGGCCTGTCGGCACAGCGCATCGACAGCCAGCCCCTGCTGGCGCTGGCGTTGGCGCTGCTGGGCGGGCTGGCGCTGGCGGTGGCGGTGGCATTCTGGCTGGCACGCCGGCTGACGCGACCGCTGGCGCAGCTGGAGGCGGCCAGCGCGTTGATCGGCCAGGGCGGCAGCCCGGCCTTGCTGCCAGAGACCGGCCCACGCGAGCTGGCGGGCTTAAGCCGGCGCTTCAACGCCATGGCGCAGCAGGTGCGTGACCTGCTGAGCGCCCGCACCACGCTGCTGGCCGGGGTGTCGCACGACCTGCGCACGCCGCTGGCGCGCATGCGTCTGGCATTGGAGATGCTCAAGGACAGCCCGGACCCGGCGTTGTTTGCGCGGCTGGAGCGCGACATCGAGCAGATGAACCAGCTGATTGGCAACGTGCTGACGCTGGCGCGCGGGTTGGCGCAAGAGGCACCGGTACCCCTGCAGCTGGATGAATTCCTGCACAAGCTGGCAGCAGATTTTTCTACCCCGGCCAGCCCGGTGACGGCCAGCAGCTCGGCCGGTGACGTGGTGGTGGCCGCCAATGCCTTGGGGCGTGTACTGGGCAACCTGCTGCAAAACGCGCAGCGCTATGCGCCCGATCTGCCGGTGGAACTGGTCGCCCGGCGCGATGGCCAGAGCCTGCGCATCGGTGTGCTGGACCGTGGGCCGGGCATTGCCCAAGAGCAGCTGGAGGCGGTATTTCAGCCCTTTTACCGGCTGGAAGCCTCGCGCAGCCCGATCACCGGTGGCTCGGGCCTGGGGCTGGCCATCGTGCGCGAACTGGCGCGCGCCAACGGCTGGCAGGTGACGCTGCAGGCGCGTCCGGGCGGTGGGCTGCAGGCGTGGGTTGAGATGGCACTCGGCGCAGTGACCCGTGCCTCGAAGTGACGAACGGGTCGTTGCCGGTATATTGCGGTCTTGTCATGCAGCCCATTCACCCTGTACCTTCTGCTCCCCCTGCCGAGGGCCTGACTTTGCCCGCAGGCGTGACGGTTTTCGAGCGGGGCTGGCTTTCCAGCAACAACATCCTGATCCTGGGCCAGCACCACAGTGCCTTGATTGACAGCGGCTACCACAGCCACGCCGCGCAAACGCTGGCGCTGGTGCAGGCAGCGCTGCAAGGTCGGCCGCTGGACTGGCTGCTCAACACCCACCTGCACAGCGACCACTGCGGTGGCAATGCCGCGCTGCAAGCCGCCTGGCCGCAGCTGCGCACATTGATTCCGCCGGGGCAAGCCGGTTTTGTGCGCGACTGGAACCCGTACGCGCTGAGCTACACCCCCACTGGGCAACACTGTCCGCGCTTTGGTTTTGACGATGTGCTGCAGCCAGGCACCGAGCTGCGCCTGGGTGATGCGCTGTGGCAGGTGCACGGTGCCCCGGGTCACGACACACATTCGGTGATTCTGTTTGAGCCCATCAGCCGCTGCCTGATCTCGGCCGATGCGCTGTGGCAGCGCGGCTTTGGCGTGGTGTTTCCCGAGCTCGATGGCTCGGGCGCGTTTGCCGACGTGGCGGCCACGCTGGACGTGATTGAGGCGCTGCGCCCGTTGCGCGTGATTCCGGGCCACGGCGCAGCGTTCACCGATGTGGCGCAGGCGCTTGAGGTGGCGCGCCAGCGGCTGGCCGGATTTGTTGCCAGCCCGCACAAGCACCTGGGCCACGCGGCGCGCGTCATGCTCAAGTTCAAGCTGCTCGAAGCCCGGCAAATGCAGCGCGCCGAGTTGCTGGCCTGGGCGCAGGGCACGCCCTACCTGACGCACTTGTTTGATCGCCAGTTTGGTGATTTGCCATTTGCCCAGGGGCTCGATGCGCTGGTGCAGGAACTGGTGCGCTCAGGCGCCGCCCGCCTGCAGGGCACACTGGTGTGCAACGCCTGAGCGCCACCTCGGCGCTGATCAAGCGCCTTGGCGTCAAGCCAGTTCCAGCGCCACGGCAGTCGCCTCGCCACCGCCAATGCACAGCGTGGCGATGCCCCTTTTGAGGCCGCGCGCCTGCAATGCATACATCAGTGTGACCATGATGCGTGCGCCGCTGGCGCCAATCGGGTGACCCAGCGCACAGGCACCACCGTTCACATTGACGATGTCGTGGCTCAAGCCCAGATCGTGCATCAAGGCCATGGCGACCACGGCAAAGGCTTCGTTGACTTCCCACAAGTCCACGTCCTTGACCGTCCAGCCGGCCTTGACCAGCACTTTGTTGACTGCGCCCAGCGGGGCGGTGGCAAACCAGCTGGGTTCTTGCGCATGCACTGCGTGCGCCACCATGCGCACCAGCGGCTGGCAACCCAGTTTGGCTGCTGTCGAGGCACGCATCAGCACCATGGCCGCCGCACCATCGTTGATGCTGGAACTGCTGCCCGCGGTGATGGTGCCGTCTTTTTTGAACGCTGGTTTGAGCGTGGGGATTTTGTCGAGCTTGATGCGCCCCGGGCCTTCGTCAATGGCGATCAGCTTGTCGCCACCGCGCCCGCTCACCACGACTGGTGCGATTTCGGCGGCAAAAGTGCCCGAAGCGGTGGCGTTTTGCGCGCGGGTGGCACTGGTGATGGCAAACTGGTCTTGCTGCTCGCGGGTAAAGCCGAACTTGGCCGCGCAGTCTTCGCCAAAGGTACCCATGGAGCGACCCGCCTCATACGCATCTTCCAGTCCGTCGAGCATCATGTGGTCAAAGATGCGGTCATGGCCAATGCGGTAGCCGCCGCGCGCCTTGGGCAGCAGATACGGTGCATTGGTCATGCTCTCCATGCCGCCGGTCACCAGCACATCGGCGCTACCCGCCAGCAGCATGTCGTGGCCAAACATGGCACTGCGCATGCCCGAGCCGCAGATTTTGGACAGCGTTACCGCGCCGACGCTGATCGGCAGACCGGCTTTGAGCGCAGCCTGGCGCGCCGGTGCCTGACCTTGGCCCGCCGAGAGCACATTGCCCAGCAGCACTTCATCCACCTGGTCGGGCGCGACGCCGGCACGGCCGACTGCCGCGCGAATGGCCACGGCACCCAGATCGTGCGCCGCCAACGAAGAAAAATCGCCCTGGAAGCTGCCCATGGGGGTGCGCGCAGCACCCACGATCACGATCGCATCGGTTGCCGTATTCATCTTAATCCTTATACATAAAAAGTGCCTCTAGCCATTACTCAGTAAGCGCTAATAGCTATAAATAAGATATCAAATTGAGTCAGGCATCTCAGACTTGGATTGATCTTGCTTGAAGCGTTTGCGTTGCTCATACGGGAACACATCGAACATGTGACCCTGCAAGATGCGGTCCTTGTTCTTTTGCCAGAAGGCTGCGTCGAGCAAGTTGCCGTGGTGCTTCATGAAGATGTCGCGCACCGCCGGATTGCCCAGCAGAAATGGCCCAAAGGTTTCCGGGAAGACGTCTTTGGGCCCCACCGTGTACCAGACTTCACCCGACATCTCGTCTTCTTCGCAGCGCGGTGCCGGTACCTTGCGGAAAATGCAGTCGGTGATGTACTCGATCTCGTCGTAGTCGTAAAACACCACCTTGCCGTGGCGGGTGATGCCAAAGTTCTTCCACAGCATGTCGCCCGGGAAGATGTTGGCGGCAATCAGGTCTTTTAGCGCGTTGCCGTACTCGATGACGCCGCGCTCCAGCTGTTCGCGCGCGCGCAACGCCGCTGGGCTAGTATTGGTCGGGTCGGCACCACCGGCATCGAAGGCCTCTTGCAGGTAGATGTTGAGCGGAATCATGCGCCGCTCAATATAAACGTGCTTGAGGATGACTTCCAACTGGCCGTCGCCATCGCGGTCACTGATCTCCAACTGGCTGGGGGCAAATTTCTCGATCTCGGCAATCAACTCGTCGGTGAAGCGGTTGCGTGGAAACGCCACTCCGCTGTACTCCAGCGTGTCGGCCATGCGCCCGACGCGGTCGTGCTGCTTGACTAGCAGGTATTTGCCCTTGATCTGCTCGCGGCTGGTTTCCTTGGGTGGTGGGTAAAAGTCCTTGATGACCTTGAATACATACGGAAAGCTTGGCAGGTCAAACACCAGCATCACCATGCCTTTGATGCCCGGCGCAATGCGAAATTTGTCAGTCGAGTGGCGCAGGTGGTACAAAAAGTCGC
>JAIFMT010000021.1 GCA_020048295.1 Rhodoferax sp. | reverse complement strand
CCACAGCAGGTAGTCAGTCGTCGCCTATTCGCGAACCTCGGCACGTTGTGTGTCGGTGCCCGAGGTGCCCAGCTGCGCATTGCGCATTTCCAGCCGGGCATGTGTCGCAATGGACTGGGTTTGCCGCTACAAAAACATATTTATTGGCACTACACCGCGCGTGGCTTGACCTTGGAAGCCGCCAGCTTGGCATTTACCCGAGCCACTTCCACGTCAGCAGCAAACGCCAGCGCCACACCCATGCGGCGTTTGACAAAGCTCTCGGGTTTGCCAAACAGGCGCAGGTCGGTGTTGGGGATGCGCAACGCCTCGTCGATGCCGTCAAACACAATGCCCTGCGCATCAACACCGCCGTAAATCACCGCGCTGGCACCGGGGGTGCGTAGGCCGGTGTTGACGGGCAAGCCCAAAATTGCGCGGGCATGGAGTTCAAACTCGCTTTGCGCTTGCGTGGTGAGCGTCACCAAGCCAGTGTCATGCGGGCGCGGGCTGACTTCGCTGAACCAGACCTGCTCGCCCTTGACAAACAGCTCCACCCCAAACAGACCCAGGCCACCGGGCTGGCCATCGATGCAAATGCCGAGATCATCGGTCACCGTCTTGGCAATCAGCCGGGCTTTTTCGAGCGCATCAGGGTGCATTGGCTGCGGTTGCCAGCTTTCCACATAGTCGCCGTTGACCTGGATGTGGCCGATGGGTTCGCAAAAATGGGTCTCGATCTGGCCATCAGCCCCCCTGGCGCGCACCGTCAGCTGGGTGATTTCGTAGTCAAAGTCAATAAAGCCTTCGACAATGATGCGGCCATGACTTACACGGCCACCGGCCATGGCGTGATCCCAGGCGGCTGGCACGTCGGCGGGTCCGCTGATCTTGCTTTGGCCTTTGCCACTGGAGCTCATCACCGGCTTGACAATGCACGGATAGCCAATGCCTGGTGTGCCCTGGCTGCCATCGATGGCGGCCTGCAGCTCGACCAGGGAATCGCAAAACCGGTACGGGCTGGTCGGCAGGCCCAGTGTTTCAGCAGCCAGACGGCGAATGCCTTCGCGGTCCATCGTCAGTCGGGCCGCGCGGGCAGTAGGCACCACGCGCACGGCACCGGTGGCTTCCAGCACTTCGAGCATCGGCGTGGCAATCGCCTCAATTTCGGGCACCACCAGGTCGGGCTGGTCTTCTTCGATCAGCGCGCGCAGCATCGCCGGGTCGCTCATGGCGATGGTGCGGGCGTGGTGCGCCACCTGCTGGCCCGGCGCATTGTCGTAGCGATCTACCGCAATGGTTTCCACGCCCAGGCGCTGCAAGGCAATCAGCACCTCTTTGCCCAACTCGCCGCTACCGAGCAGCATGACTTTGGTGGCATGGGGTGAAAGGGGCGTGCCGAGGGTGGTCATGACTGTGCGCGTTGCCGCGTCCTGAAGTTGGGTGGATCAAAGGAATCAATTCTATGGAAGAACAGCGGCGATCAAGACAATGATGCGGTCGCTGCAACACATGCACGCGGCGCCGGATTTCAGCGGCGTGTGCCCAGCCAGGCGGCTGCGACGATCATGGCGGCAGCTGCAAACACAGGCCAGGTCACCGGCTGACCATTGACCAGCACCAGCAGACCGGTGGACAGCAGCGGAGTCAGGTAGCTCAGGATGCCGATGTGACGCGCGTCGCCAGTCTTGAGTGCCTTGTCCCACAGAAAAAAAGCCGCTCCCATCGGTCCCAGCCCAATCATCACGATCAGCGTCCAGTCGCGTGGGCTCAACTGCGCTGCGGGCTCCAGCAACGCATGGCACAGTAGCGACAGCAGGCCCGAGCACAGCGCAAAGCCACCAATGGCCGAGGTTGGAAAAGCCGCCACCCGGCGCGTCAGCAGCGAGTAGCTGGCCCATATAAACGCGGCGGCCAGCGCCGGCAGGTAGCCCCAGTGCCAGCTGGTGCTGACGGCGGCGCTGGCATCTGACGTGGCAGCGCCCCCTAGAATCACCAGCGCGGCACCGGCAAAACCCAGCAGCGCGGCAATCACATGCCGCAGTTGCAGTTTCATGCCCGGCAGCAGCAGCGGTGCCAGCACCACAATCAGCAGTGGCCAAAGGTAATTCACCAGGTTAGCCTGCACTGGCGGTGCATGGCGCAATGCCAAAAACAGTAAAAAATGGTAGCAAAACAGACCGTAAATGCCGAGCGCCAGGGTTGCTAGAGGCACGCGCCAGCGCGCCAGCCGAAAACCCGACAGTGGCAGCGCGATCAGGCTGCCAATCAGCAAGGACAAGCCGGTGAGCAAAAACGGCGGCACATGGCCCAACGCCACGCCCAAAGTGGCCAGTGATCCCCACAGCGCAATGGCACCGAGTGCCAGCAGGGTGGGCATCGACAACGCCCGGCTCGTCAGCACGGCTGGCATTGGATCAAGGTGAAAGCCATGATCCAAGCGCTGGCCATGTTTGCCAGGTCAAGCTGACCAACCCGGTGCCGCCGGGTTTGCGCCAGCCAATCAAACCGCGCTGGAGCGTTGCCACAGGTTAATGCCCCCCTCGACCGCATGCTGGTCGATGGTGAGCAATTCGTCGCTTGAAAACGACAGGTTTTTCAGCGCGCCCACCAGTTCGGTGATGTGCGCCGGACGGCTGGCACCGATCAGCGCCGACGTCACCCGCGCATCGCGCAACACCCAGGCCACCGCCATTTGCGCCAGAGTCTGACCACGCGTGGCGGCCATGTCGTTCAAGGCGCGCACATGTTTGAGGTTTTGTTCGCTCAGGTGCTCAGGCCGCAACGACCCGCCACCGGGGCGGTTGATGCGCGCGTCGGCTGGAATGCCGCTCAGGTATTTGTCGGTCAGCACCCCTTGCGCCAGCGGACTGAAGGCGATGCAGCCCAGGCCCAGCTCGCCCAGGGTGTCAAGCAAATCTTCTTCAATCCAACGGTTAAGCAGGCTGTAGGACGGCTGGTGAATCAGCGCCTGGATGCCCATGTCTTGCAGCAGTGCGGCCGCCTCGCGCGTCTTGGCGGCCGAGTAGCTGCTGACCCCCACGTACAAGGCCTTGCCCTGCTGCACGGCAGAGGCCAGCGCGCCCATGGTTTCTTCGAGCGGGGTTTCGGGGTCAAAGCGGTGCGAATAAAAGATGTCCACATAGTCCAGCCCCAGGCGCTGCAAGCTCTGATCCAGGCTGGCGAGCACGTATTTGCGCGAACCGCCGCCCTGGCCGTAGGGGCCGGGCCACATGTCGTAGCCAGCTTTTGTGGAGATGACCAACTCGTCGCGATAGGGTTTGAAGTCGTGGCGCAAGTGCTGGCCAAAGTTGCTCTCGGCGCTCCCAAAAGGCGGGCCATAGTTGTTGGCCAGATCAAAATGCGTGATGCCGGCATCGAACGCGGTGCGCAGCATGTCGCGCTGGGCTTGCAGCGGCGTGGCATCACCGAAGTTGTGCCACAGACCGAGCGTGATGGCTGGCAGCTTCAGGCCACTGTGGCCGCAGCGGCGATAGGCCATGGTGTCGTAGCGGGTCGGGTGGGCTTGGTACATGGGAATGCCTTTGGCAGTGAGTTCGCGCAAGTATCTACCCATTTGCCTGACTTATGAAAGCGCCTGCCGTTGACATGCCGCTCGGGTCTGGCCCGATATTTATGCATGTTTTTAACCTCCAGCCCTATATCTATAAGTGCTAATAGCTATATTTTATATAGCTATTCGGTTTATGCAAAGCAGAACCTTTTGGCAGATGCACGATGCAGGCGAGGCCAGATGCCGACAGGGTGGTGCGTTTTGTCACTGCAACGCGCTTCGTACAATCCTTTGCATGACCGCCTATTCTTACGAAGCCATTGATGCCCAAGGCAAAACGCGCAAAGGCGTGCTGGATGCCGACTCCGCCCGGGCGGCGCGCGGTCTGCTGCGCAGCCAGCTGCTGGTGCCCTTGGCCGTGCAGGCGCTGGGGGCCGGCAACGCGGGTAGCACCGCCGCAGCGGCCGGGCAATGGCCGCGTGGCAAACGGGTCTTCGGCGCGACCGCACTGGCAATCTGGACGCGCCAGCTCGCCGGGCTGGTGTCGTCGGGTTTGCCGCTGGAGCGGGCCCTGGCCTCCTTGTCAGATGAGGCCGAGCGGGCACCCGAGCGCGAACTGGTGGCAACGCTGCGCGCCGAGGTCAACGGTGGCGCGCCCTTTGCCAAAGCGCTGGCGCAGCACCCGCGCGAGTTTTCCGCCATTTATGTGGCGGTGATTGGTGCTGGCGAGCAAAGCGGCAATCTCGGCCTGGTGCTCGAGCGCCTGGCCGATGACCAGGAGGAACAGCAGGCGCTGAAGGCCAAACTGATCGGGGCCGCGCTGTACCCGGCCATCGTGTCACTGGTGGCGGTGGTGATCGTGCTGTTTCTGGTGACTTATGTGGTGCCACAGGTGGCGCACGTGTTCGAGAGCAGCAAGCGTGCCTTGCCCTTGCTCACGGTGCTGATGATCGGCATGAGCAACTTTGTTCGCGGCTGGGGCTGGCTGCTGCTGATTGCTCTATTGTTTGTAGCATTTAGCGCAAGACTGGCATTGGCTAACGCCACTTTTCATGAGAAATTTGATGCCGCGTGGCTGAACCTACCGATCCTCGGGCGACTGTCGCGCAGCTATAACGCGGCGCGTTTTGCCAGCACGCTGGCGATGCTGGCAGCGGCTGGCGTGCCGATTTTGAAGGGGCTGCAGGCCGCCGCTGAAACCCTGTCGAATCGGGCCTTGTACCGCGATGCGCAAGATGCGCTGGTGCTGGTGCGCGAAGGTGCGCCACTGGCCTCGGCACTGGCGCAAAAAAAGCGCTTCCCACCGTTGCTGGCGATGTTTGCCCGCCTGGGTGAGCAAACCGGGCAGTTACCGGTGATGCTGACGCGCGCCGCCAAGCAACTGGGCACCGAGGTGCAGCGCCGCGCCATGCAGCTGGCCACCATTTTGGAGCCGCTGCTGATTGTGGTGATGGGTCTGGTGGTGATGCTGATTGTGCTGGCGGTGCTGCTGCCGATCATCGGACTCAATCAACTGGTCAAGTGAGTTGCATGGCGATCGCCGCATAGCCACCGGGCATTGGGCAGTAGCCAATGACGTTTATGTAAGAATGCCGGACAACATGCCCTGGCAGCGCCGCTTCCAGGAGGCTTGTCGATTCTGCCAGGCATGGCGCTGGTGTCCGCGTTATGCCATTTTTGATAGCACCCTGTTCAGCATGAAATTCTGGAAACGCTTCTGTTACTTGACGTTGTTGTCTGTTCTAGGTGGGAGCAGTGTGTTACCCGCCATGGCGCAGACAAAGACTTCTGCGAAAGACATCCAGAACTCCTGCGAAGTCGCCGAAATTCCGGCAATCGCACAACTGACAGTCACCTGGACAGGTGAATGCGCTGACGGCAAGGCCACCGGCGTGGGCAATGTGCTGGCATTTGGTGCGGGTGAGCTGCGCTACCTGTTGCGCGGCTTGTTTGTCGAGGGTCGGCTCAACCGCATCGATGATATCCAGGACTGCAGCGCGGGTGCGTGTGTTGACAAGGTCGCCCCGGCAATATTGCGACAGCACGCCGTGATGTACCAATTGCGCCAGAGTGGCCCCAAAGCACCTGATGCTGCACCAGCAGCAAAACCACCACCAGCACCGACACCGGCAGCCACCTTGCCCACGGCCCAAAGCGCACCGGCCACGCTACCTGTGCCCACCACTGCAGCCGAGCCAGCAGTCAAGGTTGAAATTCGTGCCGAGGATGCCATTTACAAAGGGAACTTTGTACTGGACAAGAAAGCCAGCCTGATTTCAGGACAAGGACGCGTGGAGTTTTTTGACGGGCGTTTGTACGAAGGTCGCCTGGAAGCCGGTCGCAAGGTCGGTCAGGGACTGTACGTTTGGTCGGACGGGCAGCGTTACAACGGCAACTGGCGCAACGACCAACCCGATGGCGAGGGAGAGTGGACATCGGCCAAGGGAGACCGCTACACCGGCGGTTTTCTTGCCGGCAGGCGCTCTGGCAAGGGGCGCATGGTGTATGCCGACAAGACCGAATACAACGGCACATGGCAGGACGACCGACCCGCTGGCGAGGGGACCTTCAAGTTTGCCAATGGGGACGTCTATCAAGGCCAGTTTGTGGCGGGTGAACAGTCGGGCACGGGCACACTGACGCATGCCAATGGGGACCGCCATACCGGGTTGTGGCTCAAGGGAATGCGTGACGGCAAGGGTGTGACCGAGTGGAAAGATGGGCAGCGCTACGAGGGCGATTGGCACGCCAACCGCAAGGAAGGGCAAGGAGTGATGCGATTCGCTGATGGTGGCTCCTATGAGGGGACTTGGGTCAATGATCGGCCCGTGGGTCAAGGCACCATCAAATTTGCCTCAGGGGATATCTACACCGGTGAAGTCCGCGATGGGCTGGCGCAGGGCAAAGGTTTGTACACCTGGGGCTCGGGCGACAAGTTTGAAGGTGAATTTGCCGCCGGACGGCCGACCGCCAATGGTGTGATGACGTTCTATATCCCACCCACTGCCGACACTGCATCAGCCCCGGAAACGCCAGCAAACGCGCAAGTGCCAACGGCTACTCAGCAAGCCCCAGCGGACGTGGAGCCTGCACCGGCAACACCGGATTCGGCTGCCACCTTGTGCTCGCGTGCCTACAACCGTGCCCGTGGCGTGGCAGCCCTGAAAAAGTTCATCGAGACTTATCCCCAGGATGAATGCGAGCGCCATGCATTGGCCCGTCAGAAATTGGTTGGATTGGCGGTGGCGTACCGGCAAGATTACACGCACTGTGTCGCAAGCGGTTCCGGTCCGTGTCAAAACGTGATTTACTCCTTTGAAGTCAAAGGAAAAATCCGCGAAGTCAACTTGGCAAAGCAGGCCGTGACGCTTCAGGTCACCAGTGTTTCCTTGCTTGGCAACGAGAAAGGGGCTCCGGCCCAGCTATTTGCTGAAGGGAAAAATGCAGCGACGGAGGCATTCAAAAAACGCACGGTCGGAAGCGTGCAGTCAAAGACGGAAGCTGAAGTCGGGATCGAGTTTTAAAAGATATACATCATGTTCTATAGCTGTTATCTTTTGGCACCATGAACACTTGAAGGGTCATCGTGGCTACTGCGTCGTCTAATTTAATGGCAAGCCATGCCAATTGCCTGCCGGTAGGCACGGTTATCGCTGATTTTGAGATCATCGGCCTGGTGGGTGAGGGTGGCTTCGGCATTGTTTACCTTGCCCGGGATGTGCATTTGGACCGGGTGGTCGCGGTCAAGGAATTCATGCCGTCGGCCTTTGCCGGTCGGGTGGATGGCACGCACGTGGGGGTTCGTTCAGCCAACCATCAAACCACCTATGAAGCGGGTCTGCGCAGCTTTATCAATGAAGCCAAGATGCTGGCCCGTTTTTCACATCCGTCCTTGGTGGAGGTGTACCGCTTCTGGGAGGGCAACGGCACGGCGTATATGGCCATGCGCTATTACGAAGGTGAGACATTGCGCCAGCACCTGGCCCGGGCTGACATGGTGTTTGACGAAGAAACCATTGCGCAGACCATGTCGCCGGTGTTTGATGCGCTGGAGATGCTGCACCGCGAGCAGGTCTATCACCGCGACATTGCGCCAGACAACATCATGATTTCAGAAGGCCGGCCGGTTTTGCTTGATTTCGGGTCGGCCAGGCGCATCATTGGTGACGGCACGCAGGCGTTGACCACCGTTTTAAAGCCAGGTTACGCACCCATTGAGCAGTATGTCGATGATGGCACCATGAAGCAGGGGCCGTGGACCGATGTGTATGCGCTTGGCGGGGTCTTGTACCATTTGGCCACGGGTAAACCGCCGCCGCAGGCGGTATCGCGTTTGATTTCGGACCCGCTGCAGTCCGTTCATGCGGTCATGGGCGATCGTTTTTCAGTGACGTTTTCCGAAGCGGTTGCCAAAGCGATGGCAGTTCGTGTTGAAGATCGCTTGCAGAATGTCAATGAACTCAGGCAGATGCTGGGCTGGAATGTTGCACAGGCGGCGCGGGTCATGACACTTCCGGGGGCATCCTATTCCCGGCAGTCGGCAGCAGACGGTGATACGTCGGCGCAACCTGCTCCTAAATCCACTGGAGAATTGCATCCAGCCAAACCCGTAACCGCGAACGTTGCGGCGACGCAGTCAAAACCGACACTTGCCAAAACACCGGACGTTGCAGCCCCGGTCATTCTGGATGCCACGATTCGTGGCGAAAAGCCCGTTCATGCGCCAGAGATCGCCGCAAAAAGAGACATCAAGGTACCACTCTTTACCGTGGGACTTGGTGTGCTCATCATTGTGTTTTATTTGTTTATGCGACCTTCCGAGCCCACGGTCGTGGCACCCCCCCCGACCCCGGCCAACAAACCGGTGGCCACCAGCACTGCGCCGCAGGGTGCGGGCACTGCTGGTGCGGCCCGAACGCCAGAATTGAACACATCGACACCCGTGGCGACGGCTGAAACTGGTATTGTCAAGTTGAATATCCGGCCGTGGGGTACGGTCGTGGTCGATGGGATCACCCGAGGCATTTCCAACGAAACGCAGCTTAAACAAATTGAGCTGAAAGTGGGCACCCATACGATCGAAATTGCCAAGCCCGACTCACCAACCCACATGCAGACTGTCGAGGTAACGGCAGGTTCACCTTTGACAATTTCGCACACTTTCAATTAACCTGCGATGATCTAACTCACCATACGCCCATGAACACACCCAATCCAACGATCAAAACAGCGTCGAGTTCGCTACCTGTCGGAACGCGACTGGCTGAGTTTGAGATCACTGGCGTGATTGGTGAGGGTGGTTTTGGCATTGTCTATAGTGCACACGACTCAAGCCTTGAGCGCATCGTGGCCGTAAAGGAATATTTGCCATCGGCCTTTGCACAGCGTGCTCCTGACGGCACGGTGCAGGTGAAGTCGGAAGAGCATCGCAAAACCTTCGCTGCAGGTCTTTCAAGCTTTATCAATGAAGCGCGCATGCTGGCCAAGTTTTCTCACCCCGGACTGGTCGAGGTATTCCGCTTTTGGGAGGCCAACGGCACCGCCTATATGGCCATGCGCTACTACCGGGGGGTAACGCTGCGTGAAACTTTGCGCTCGTCGCGTGACATGATCACCGAACAATGGCTTTGTGAGACGCTTGATCCCATATTGCTGGCGCTCAAGGAATTGCACAACGAAAGATGTTTCCACCGCGACATCGCACCCGACAATATTCTGGTGTTGCCCAATGGCAAGTCGGTGCTTATGGATTTTGGTGCCGCGCGCAGAATTATCAGTGGCATGACGCAGGCATTGACGACAGTGCTCAAACCGGGCTACGCTCCAATAGAACAGTATTACGACGATGGGTCAATGCCGCAAGGCGCATGGACAGACATCTACGCCATTGGTGGTTTGCTGTATCACCTGATGACCGGCAAGGTACCAGTACAAGCCATTTCGCGCATGATGAGCGATCCCTTGAAGCCGGTGGCAGAAATTGCTGCAGCGGGGTTTTCCAAGCGGCTTTGCGATGTGGTCATGAAGTGCTTGGCTGTCTTGCCCGAGAATCGCTATCAAAGCATTGATGAGCTTCGTGCGGCACTGGGCTGGGTTACCATGCCGGTGGTGTCAACGGTTCTTCACCGACCCGAGCCGCACCCTGTCGAAGTCGCTGACTTCCAGGAAACGGTCGTGATGATGCCTGCGTCCCCGGAATTGCGCTCGTTGGCGCAGGCTGCCTTACCCCCCCAATCCAGCAGCGAGAGATCACCCGTCAGCAAGACCGGGCATCCTGCGACTGACCGTGCGATGCCTCAGACCCCCCTCCCTGGCCGTCTTGGCGATGCCGGCACCGCATCGATTGACGATCTCCTGGCCGCACCCGTGCCTGCCCCACAAAGCAGCGCTCCTGTAGAAAAACAAGCGCCAAAGGCAGCGCCATCCGTCGCGCCACGACCCGCTGCCAATAAAGCTTCTGTTGGCATATGGATCGGCTTGACCGCAGCCTTGGTGGTAGTGGTCGGCGCTGGACTTTACGTGTTGGGTGTTTTCGGGCCGAATGCCTCTGAGAGTTCAGTGGTTGTTCAAGCCCCGCCTTCGGCAAGCGAGCCGCAAGCCAACCCCCCGGTGGCACCGGCATCGCCCGTTGCTGCGGTCATCACAGAACCCGCACCAGTGGCGAGCACGCCGGTTGAAGTGGCTGCACCACCATTGTCAGAAGTGTCCCAACCCACTGTGCCGGCATCGCAGGTCGCCAACAGCGTGGCAGTAGAACCCAAACTGGGCTCGGTGCGCGTTGAGCTGGTGGGTGGCTGGGGCAATGTCATCGTCGATGGTGAGTTGAAGGGAACCGTCCCACCCGTCCTGTTTATCAAACTCTCCCCAGGAAGCCATGAGGTTGAAATTCAGAATCCGGCCGCCGGCATCCAAAAACGCAAAGTGACTGTTGTGGCCGGAAAGACCGTGGTGGTCCGGCATGTTTTTCCCCATTAGTTACGATTCAAGATAGGTAGGATTCCAACATGAAAATCTCGATGCGATTGTCGTTCCTTGCCGTTGTAGTGGCCATGGTTGGGGGGTGTGCGGTGCCACCTGACACCAGTCAAACTAAAACCAAGCCAGTCTCGCCACCCGTGGCTCCCGCCAAGGCGCCACCGACGGTGCCGGTGCAGCCCGCCGTGCCACCGCCTGAAGTGATTCCGGCGGAACCCTCGGTGAGTCAAAAGAATCTTGTCATTGCATTGGCCAGCTTTGATCGTGGCGAATATTCACTCGCCATGAAGCAACTCAAGCCATTGACAACCGACCCGGATCTCGACAAGGCCGAGCGGCTCAAAGCCATCAAATCGCTGGCATTTGCCCAGTGCCTGACACGCGCTGTGGTTGCTTGCCGCAAGACGTTCGAGAGTGCATTTGAGCTGGACCCTGAGTTTGAACTGGCAGCTGCTGAGCAGGGACACCCGGTATGGGGACCACAGTTTCAACGCGCTCGCGATTCCAAAAATAAGTCGAAGTAGCATACCGTTTAGGTTTTCCAAAGAGGCTAGCGGTTAAATGCCTGAAATCACCTTGGAAGTGCTGTCGCTGGATGCCGTGCCGCTGCCTGAGCGTCATTGCTTGTTTACCGGTTTGGGTGGCACGATCGGTCGCGATGAAGGCAACACACTGGTGCTGCAGGACAAACACCGCAGGGTATCGCGGCTGCATGCCTCCATCACTTTTCCGGAAGGCTTGCCAACCATTGCCAACGCCAGCACCTCGCTGCCTGTCACAGTGGGCTCAACGGTGCTGGCTTACGGACAGAAGATGCAACTATCCGGAGGCGACCTGATCGAAATCGGGCCCTTCCTATTACGGGTTCGCCCGCCAGCAGCCTCAGAGGTTGACGATGCGTTGCAGGCACACATGCAGCCCACCATACTCGCTGCGGCGATCCATCGGCCAGCAACGCCAAAGCCGCCGGTCGTCCCGATGGAGCCGGTACAACCAATTGTGCTAGGCGCCGATCCCTTTGCGGATTTGTTTGCTGATATGACTCCAGCCGTCCCGGCAACTTCTGCGCCATCCGAGCCCGAGATACGTCATGAGCCAACCCTGCGTCCGGAGGTTTTTCAACATCCGCCAGGGTCCACAGCGACATCCATCGAACCGGATCCTTTTGCCGATCTGCTGGGACTAGGTGGACCACCGGCTGGCGGCAATTTGCCATCGACTGCGCCCGTCGGCGGTGATCCTTTTGCTGCTTATTCACAGCGTGTTGAGCCGGTTGCTGCCGCTTACCATCCGGTGGAACCTCCCCCCGAGCGCACCCCGCTCGCTATCATTCCAGAAGACTTCAATCCCTTTGAGCTGCCCTCGCAGACTTCGCGCAATGCCGCTGATCCACTGGCGCAAATGCTGGGAGGTGAGTCGGCGCAATCAGCATCATCCGTCATCGCCAACGAACCTTCCATTGATGCGCTGTTCGCGCCCGCGCTGGCTCGTCCGGTTCAGCCTATCCAGCGCAGAGCCTCAATGGCCTCGCTTTGCCGACAGACAGCAGTGATCCCATGCTGTTGTTTGGCGCGCCAGCTTTCGCTGCCGAGATGCCGATGCGATCTCCCATGCGCGATGATCTTGCAGAAATCGGCGGCGCCTACCAGCCGCCGCGCGCATTTATTCCTGACTCCTCCAGTGCCTATCGGGAGCAGCAGTCAGCACGACCAGTGGCAGGGCAGGTTCAGTCAGGCACAGGATTGGGTGCCAGTCCTGATGCGCTTACGTTGGCGTTTCTGAAGGGCACGGGGCTGCCAGCGAACGCATTGCCAGGTGGACTGACCCCAGAGATCATGACCGTCATTGGCGGACTGTTGAGAACCGCGACCGCCGGTGCCATTGACATGCTGGCAGCGCGTGCTGCCACCAAGCTAGAGGTTCAGGCGAGTGTCACCATCATCTCTGCCCAGTCGAATAATCCACTTAAATTTCTGCCCAATGCCGAGTCGGCATTGCAGCAAATGCTCGGCAAGAGAATGCCCGGCTTCATGCGCGCAGACGAGGCAATGCGCGATGCGTTTGATGACCTTCGGGCTCATGAAGTTGGCGTGATCGCTGGCACCAGGGCGGCGCTGACCGAGGTGCTTGGGAGATTTGACCCGGCGCTGCTGGAAAAGCGGCTGACACGGGGTTCGCTGATTGACAGCCTGCTTCCGTCCATTCAAAAAGCCAGGCTTTGGGAGATTTACCTTGAACAATATGCAAAGATACGGCGTGAGGCAGAGGATGATTTTCAAAGCGTTTTTGGCCGTTCTTTTTTGGCCGCTTACGAACAAGAAACTGCCCGCGTGAAAGCGCATACAACAGAGTCTGGAAAATAACAATGAGTTCAACCAGTGCATTGCGTGTTGCAAGTTTGAGCTTCACGCACTGTGGCGGCAGGGATTACAACGAAGATGCAGTTGACCAGTGTGAGGCGTTCGGTGCCGTTCGCCTCTTTATGTTGGCAGACGGTGCAGGCGGACAAGGTGGCGGAGATGTTGCGTCAAAACTTGCCACAGAAACCGCCAGAGCGGTATTTATGGGATTACCAGTGTTCTCGCCAGACACACTGCAGTTGTGCATGGAAAAAGCCGATGAGGCCATTGTGTCAAAACAAAAAAATGCGCCCCGGCTGGCGCATATGGCATCGACTTTTGTGGCGGTGATGATCAATTACGAGCGACGGCAAGCATTGCTCGGCAATCTGGGCGATTCCCGCTGCTATATATTTCGGGGCGCTCAGGTGATCGCGCAGTCATATGACCATAGCCTGGTGCAGCGGTTCATTGATGCCGGGCTCTATCCAGCATCCAAGCTGCGACAACACCCACGTCGCAATGTGCTCTATGCATCGCTGGGTGCTAATTCTGAGCGGATTGCCCCCTATTTGACCTCGACACCGATTGACTTGCAGCCGGGCGATGCTGCGCTTCTTTGTAGTGATGGCGTTTGGGAACTGCTGGAAGATGCGCTGCTTTGCGAACTCAACCAAACCAGTGAAACTCTGGAGGTCTGGCGTGACCGGCTACAGGCACAAGTACAGCGCTCAATGCCACTTGGCCATGACAATTTCAGCGCCGTATTGGTGCGAGTTCTGTCAGATGAAACCCGTGATTTTGACGAAGAACAAAGTACCGTCCGACCGCTGATTACTTGAACCTGCGATCACTTGAAATATTGCGTGCGAGACTGTTGCCAGTCACCAAAAAACAGGGTTTAATAAACTGCCACTGAACGAATTCGCGTCCTGGCTGTGGTTGTTTGAGTTTGTCTTGCGCTTCTTAACCGAATGGTGACGTTTTGATAGATTTAAGTCCCCTTGCAGAACCCGTTTCGGAACAGTCGCCCTGTGGCGCTGACTGTGAATACGATGCTGACTTTCTGACGCTTTCCCAAGCGGTCGTGGGAAAGCCTGAGCAACAATTTGGCAACACGGTCATCCCTGCCGTTGAGCCAGAATGGCGTTCGGTCGAGCGGATGGCAACCGACTTGTTGGCGCGAACCAAGGACTTGCGCGTTGTCGTCTGGCTTACATTGGCGATAACCCATGCCTATGGCGTACCTGGTTTTGCAGCAGGTATTTCCTTGATGCTCGGTTTGTGCGTCCCTATTTGCGCATCAACGCGATTTCTGCCATTTCGGAAATGCCGGGCGGCTACTCGGCAGGGTCGGGCATCATGCGGGCGTTGCGGCAGGCGATGCTAGTCAGCCAGGCTTTGCAGGTGACGGTGCGTGATGTTGAAATGGCTGCTACCAAAGATCCATCAGCGCGCTACTCTGATGTGCAAATCGCCTCGATCTTGTCGGATGCCCTGAAAGCCAAGGCTGAGCCTGTTCAGGCATTCGAGCAGGCCAGGTTAACGGTCGCTACGCTGGATGCCTTGATGGACGAGCGCTTCGCTTCCGGTGAACAACCCGACCTTTCCGCCTTGAAAGCACTGATGAAACTGGTGGGCGGTGTGATTGACCACACCAAGGCAAGCACCCAGAACGCATCGGACGACAGTGTCTCAATTGACCCAGCGAATGAACAGGCAAGCGGCTCCAGTGCGCAGACGGCATCGGCAATGTCTGGCGACATTCGCTCCCGAGAAGACGTCAGACGTACGCTGCAGCGGGTTTGTGACTATCTTGAACGTTATGAGCCAAGCAATCCTGCCGCCTTGTTTACCCGTCGGGCGCTTGGCATGTTGGATCGCAGTTTCATGGACATCATGGCTGAGCTTGCACCTGATGCCTTGCAGCACCTGCAAATGATCACGGGTGCGAAGCCGCCAGAGGAGTGATTGCGGGTAGGTTCACGTGTTGACAGACAATGCAAATTTCAACTTTTTAACAGGAGTAGTTGATCATGCTAGCAAAGAAAAGTGGCCAGAAGTGGATTGCCAAGAATCGTGCGCCACGTGTTCAGATTGAATACGATGTTGAGGTGTACGGCGCGGAAAAAAAGGTTCAAATACCCTTTGTGATGGGCGTGATGGCGGACTTGGCTGGCAAGTCCGAAGTCGAAATGCCTGACATTGCGGACAGGAAATTCACGGAAATCGACTTTGACAATTTTGATGCGCGCATGAAAGCGATCAAACCACGTGTGGCTTTTAATGTCCCCAACACATTAACGGGTGATGGCTATCTGTCGGTGGATGTCAGCTTTGAGAGCATGGATGATTTCTCTCCGGCTAACGTAGCAAAAAAAGTGGGCGCTCTGAATCAGTTGCTGGAAGCGCGCACGCAACTGCATAATCTGTTGTCCTACATGGATGGCAAATCGGGTGCCGAGGAACTTATTGCCAAAGTCCTACAGGATCCTGCATTGCTGAATTCCCTGTCGGCCGCACCCAAACCGGCAGACTCTGATGCTTCTGCCAAATAACAAGACAAGACGAGGACAAAAATGGCAACCGAATCCCAATCCGTCTCAGCCCTGGCTCAAGTCGAGTTTCAGGGCAATGAATTTGCGTCTTTGCTGAACAAAGAGTTCAAACCCAAAACCGACGAAGCCCGTGGTGCGATCGAGTCTGCAGTACAGACGCTGGCACAGCAGGCCCTGGCGCACAGCAGCACGATCTCAACCGATGCCTATCGGACCATTGAGGCGCTGATTGCCGCCATCGATAAAAAGCTGTCTGATCAGGTGAACCTGATCATTCATCACGAGGATTTCCAGAAACTTGAAGGATCGTGGCGCGGGTTGAAGTATCTCGTTGACAACTCTGAGCCTGATGAGATGCTGAAAATCAGGGTGCTGAATATTTCCAAAAAAGAACTGCACAAGACGATGCGTCGCTACAAGGGTGCAGGCTGGGACCAAAGTCCGATTTTCAAGAAACTCTATGAAGAGGAATATGGGCAGTTTGGCGGCGAACCGTATGGCTGCCTGGTTGGTGACTATTATTTTGACCACAGTGCCCCAGACGTTGAATTGCTGGGTGAAATGGCGCGCGTTGCAGCAGCCGCGCATGCGCCCTTTATCGCTGGTGCCTCCCCGAACCTGATGCAGATGACATCATGGCAGGAGTTGTCAAATCCGCGTGACCTGACCAAGATCTTTTCCAATACCGAGTACACCGCCTGGCGCAGTCTGCGCGATTCGGATGATTCGAAGTATGTGGGCCTGGCAATGCCACGCTATCTGTCGCGCATGCCCTACGGAGCAAAGACCAGCCCAGTGGATGAGTTTGACTTTGAGGAAGACACTGAAGGCGGTACCCACGCCAAATACACTTGGTCAAATTCGGCTTTTGCCATGGCGGCCAACATCAATCGCTCCTTTAAGGAATATGGCTGGTGTACCTCAATTCGGGGGGTTGAATCTGGCGGCGTAGTGACTGATCTACCCACACACGCATTTCCATCGGACGACGGCGGCGTGGATCTGAAATGCCCGACTGAGATCGCCATCAGCGACCGACGTGAAGCCGAGCTGGCCAAAAATGGGTTCATGCCGCTGGTTCACCGCAAGAACTCTGACCTGGCGGCATTCATTGGCGCACAGTCCCTCAACAAGCCGGCAGAATATTACGATGCCGATGCAACGGCCAATGCCAATCTGGCGGCCCGTCTGCCCTATATGTTTGCTTGCTGCCGGTTTGCCCATTACCTCAAGTGCATTGTGCGAGACAAGATTGGTTCGTTCCGTGAACGAGCTGACATGGAGCGCTGGCTCAATGACTGGATTACCAACTATGTTGATGGCAACCCGGAAACATCCAGCCAGGACACCAAAGCGCGTCGCCCTTTAGCTGCCGCTGAAATTGTGGTTGAAGAAGTGGAAGGCAACCCAGGCTATTACACGTCGAAGTTCTTCTTGCGCCCCCATTACCAACTCGAAGGTTTGACGGTATCGCTGCGCTTGGTGTCCAAGTTGCCTTCTGCCAAGGCATCCGGGAGCTAGCAAACTTGCATGATTGAGGCTGGCAGTTATTGTTTTACTGTGTTAGATTTCTCTGCGACAGTTGTTCTGTCGCAAGTCATATTTAACCGACTTTTTTTCACCAAAGGAGTATTTCATGGCAAACGCGATCTTTCTGAAAATTGATGGAGCACCCGGAACAAGTCGGGAGAGCAAACACAAGGAGTGGATTGATATTGAATCCTACAGCTTTGGTGGCAGTCAAGCGTCAACACAGTCCTACGGTGGCGGTGCTGGTTCTGGCCGGGTGTCTTTTCAAGACTTTCACTTCACTGTGAAGGCGGGCAAGGAAAGCCCGGTTTTGTTCGGCTTCATGTGCTCTGGTAAGCACATTGCCACCATTGAAATGCATGAGCAAAAGGCTGGCGGTGAAAGTCCCGTGGTGTTTGTCGAAGTGAAGCTTGAGGACTGTTTCGTCACGAGTTACCAAATGTCTGACAACACAGGGGTTCCAGAGCCTACGTGCAGTTACAGCATCAACTTCTCCAAGGCAACATTCTCTTACCAGCCGCAAAACGACAAGGGTGGCGCAGAAGGCGGCAAGATTACACAAGGCTGGGATGCGAAGGAAAACAAGAAGCTGTAATTACGGTTTGCAGTCAAGGAACTGGTTCAATCAATCCAAAAAAAGGCGGCGACTTGAGCACCATCACAACCTTGTCTGAGGAACTAAGCGAGCTCCAGAAGCGAATTCGTGCTGATGCGAGCAACGCCAAGCTGAGGGTTCATTTGTTCCAGTTGTTATGCCTGACGGGCGATTGGCAACGAGCGCTGGCACAGCTTCAAGTCTGTGCCCAGCTCGATGCCAAGGCGATACCTATGGCGCAGACTTACCGGGAGGCCATTGGCTGCGAGATGTTTCGCAATGAGGTATTTGCCGGCCGGCGGGTGCCTCAGATCATGGGCAAACCGCCCGCCTGGATTGGCTTGTTGCTTGAAGCACTGCGGCTCGACGGTGAGCCTGGCAGTACCCAAGGCGCAGCAGACTTGCGGGCGCAAGCCATGGAGGATGCCAATGCAACTGCCTGCAAGGTTGATGCGGTCGACTGCGCATGGTTGGCTGACGGTGATTCGCGCCTTGGACCGGTGTGTGAGGTCATTGCGAACGGGCAGTACTATTGGCTACCGTTTGAGTCCTGCGCTGCCATTAAGATTGAAGCACCAGTTGACCTGCGGGATCTGGTTTGGGTGCCGGCCGAGTTGATGCTTCCCAATGAGGGCCGAGTGCCTGCCTTTATTCCTGCACGCTATCCAGAAACAGCGACAACTCAGGCAGTTCATGCGGATGACCTCAAACGCTGTCGCGTGACCGAATGGATGGAACATTCAACCGATGTCTGGTTTGGACTGGGGCAACGGGTGTGGATGTCTGACGTGGGTGAGCATCCTATTTTGGACACCCGCGAAATCCATTTGTCAGGTTTTGTTGAGTCCGCGTCAGTTTGAGCGCGGGTTACGTGCTGATGAGCCCATTGCACCTTTCGCGCTTGTCACATGGACGATCAGTCAAACATCCGGGTTGAGGGAGATCGGCTCCAGCCAGCCCTGCTAGACCGCCTGACAGACGATGACCCTGACCAGCGGTCTGAGACGCTGCAAAACTCGGTGGTTTCCAAAGGGCGTTTGAAAAAAACAGTCTTGCGGGATCTGGTTTGGCTTTTGAACACCACTGCTCACAATACCAGTGGTCAGCTTGACCTTTACCCTGAGGTGCGACGTTCAGTCGTAAATTATGGAATTCCTGTGCTGTCGGGGAAAAATTTTTCTGGCGTTGATTGGCGTGACCTTGAGAGGCAAATTTTTGATGCCATTGTTGCGTTCGAGCCCAGAATTTTGCCTGCCACTTTGAGTGTCAAGGCTTCTATTCCAGCTGATTCAATGGGGCACCACAACCTATTGCAGTTTGAATTGCGCGGAGAATTGTGGTCCATGCCGTATCCGGTCGAGTTGTTGATTCGTTCTGAACTCGATCTTGAAACCGGTCAAATGAAGCTGACTGATCAGTTGGCAAGCGGCGGGGGCTGACATGGACCCACGCATGCTGGATTATTACAACCGCGAGTTGGCGTATGTACGCGAACAGGGTGCTGAGTTTTCAGAGCAATTTCCAAAGGTGGCTGCCCGTTTGGGCATGCGTGGCATTGAGGTTGCCGACCCGTATGTCGAGCGATTGCTGGAAGCCTTTGCCTTTATGTCGGCGCGCGTTCAACTCAAAATGGATGCGGAGTTTCCCCGATTTTCACAACGCCTGCTGGACCTCGTCTATCCAGGCTATTTGGCACCCACACCGGCGATGGGTGTGATCCGGCTGGAGCCCTCCAAGTCGCAAGGTGGTTCACCTGATGGCTACAAATTGCCGCGTCATGCGCGCCTGCGTGCGCGCTTGCCAGTCAACGAACAGACTGCCTGCGAGTTCCGAACCGCGCATGACCTGACCTTGTGGCCGATCCGGTTGGTTGAAGCCCGACTGACTGCAGCACCGCCCGACTTGCCGATTGCTGGCTATCGGTGGGGCGCACCTGTCAGGGGCGCGCTTCGCTTGACTTTTGAGACGACTGGGCAGCTTGAAGTCTCCAGCCTCAAGCTCGACGCATTGCCGCTGTTTCTTGCGGGTCCACCGGAAGTGGCAACCAAACTGCAGGAGCTGATTCATACTCAATGTTTGGGAATGGTCGTGCATGCAGGGGGGTTACCTATTCGTGAACTGATCCCCTACACAGCAGATGCCGTGGCTTGTGAAGGGTTTGCGGCCGACCAGGCTATCCTGCCGTCAGTCTCCAGCGGCTTTGAAGGGTACAGGCTGCTCCATGAGTATTTTGCCTTCCCTGAGCGTTTGCGTTTTCTTTCACTCAACGGCTTGCAGCGTGCCTTACCGCGCTTATCAGGAAACCGGTTCGAGGTGGTGGTGCTGCTGAAGTCTGCCAACGTTGGACTGGAGCCGGTGACGGATGCCAACAACTTTTTGTTGCACTGCACGCCTGTCGTCAACCTCTTTACTCGCAGCTCCGATCGAATTCCAGTTGGAACCAACAGGTTCGAGCATCATGCTGTGATCGACCGTGGGCGACCTCTTGATTTTGAAATTCATAGTATCGCCCGTGTTACCGGCTATCAAAGCGATTCTGATCGAGAAATCTCTTTTCAGCCGTTTTATGCTGCCGCTGATATTGATCGCCGGGGTGCTAGCGCCTATTTTTCGGTGCGACGGGAGCAGCGTTTGTTGTCCGAGAAAGCCCGGCGCAATGGCCCTCGCACTGGCTACATTGGCAGTGAATGCTTTATTTCGCTGGTGGACACTCAGGAATTGCCCTATAGCTCCGATCTTCGCCAGATCACCGTCGAGGCGTTGTGCACCAATCGCGATTTGTCCTTGCTGACACCCATGGGCAATTCGGGCTCAGATCTGACGCTGTTAACCTCGGCTCCTGTCGATGAAATTCGATTTGTAGCCGGCCCAACGCGTCCCACCCCGGCGCTGGCCGAACGCGAAATCACCTGGCGACTGATCTCACATTTGAGCCTCAATTATTTGACACTGACGGATACCAGTGTTGAGCAGGGTGCCAGTGCATTGCGTGAACTGCTTGGTCTTTACGCCCGCCTGGGTGCGGTGGGTACCGATGCGCAAATCAGTGCGATACAAAAGCTGGCCGTCAGAAGCGTCAACCGACGTGTTCCGGGTCGAGGTCCGATCGTGTTTGGCCGTGGTGTGCAGCTTGAACTGATGCTCGATGAAATTCCTTTGGCAGGTGTAAGCCCTTGGCTAATGGGTGCTGTTTTGGAGCAGTTTTTTGCAAGGCATGTCGGACTGAACGCGTTCACTGAGTTTGTCATGCGAAGTTCACAGCGCGGGTTGATTGCCACTTGGCAACCTCGCATCGGGCGGAGACCCACTGTATGAATCGCGTTGAAAAATCGCCTGCGCAGGCGGTCGTCGATTCATTGGTTCAATTGCAGCCATTTTTCAGCAAACTGGCGATCGATGCGACGCGGTTTGATTTTTACCATGCCATGCGGCAAATCGATGCTGCGGTGCCAGGTGCTATCCCTTTGGGGCGTGCGCTGCGGCCGCGCGAAGAGCCGTTGCGCCTGACGCAGCATGCGTCGCTGGCGTTTGCGCCAGCATCATTGCATGAGTACAAACCTGGTGTCGCTGCCTACGGATTGGGCCGACTATCCATCAACAATTTTGGCATGTTCGGGCCCAATGGCGCGATGCCCCAACACCTGACAGAGTATGTGCAGGAGCGCCTTCTGCACAACAAAGATCAGACACTGGCCAGGTTTTGCGACATCTTTCAGCATCGCATGATTTTGTTGTTTTACCGTGCCTGGGCTGATTGCCAAGCTGTCAACAGCCTTGATCATCCTGACCGCGATGGCTTTGGCAGATACGCTTCCAGTCTCATTGGACTTGGGCAAACTTCGCTCAAAAACCGCGATGCCGTACCAGACCACCTGAAACTGCATCACGCAGGACACCTCGGCCGACAAACCCGCAATGTTGAGGGGCTGGTACGCCCGCTGGCAGCTCTGTTGCGCATTCCAGTGGCTCTACAAGAATACTGCATGCAATGGTTAAAGCTAGCGGTCGAAGATCAGACCCGTTTACTCTCAGTGACACTGGCGGGTAAAGGCTGCGCGCACCGGATCGAACTGGGCTTGGCATCGTCGCGACTGGGGCAGGGAGCCATTGCCGGCGTACGCGTGCCAGATGTTCAACACAAATTCCGCTTGCTGCTCGGTGCCATGCGATTCACCGAGTTCGAGCGCTTTTTGCCAGGCGGTGACCGTTTCCCACAAGTGCGGGATTGGGTACGCAATTATTTGGGAGTCGAACTGGCTTGGGATGCGCGCCTGATCCTTGTCAAAGAAGAAGTTCCTGCTGCTAGGCTGGGGGTTTATGGCCGACTGGGCTGGACCAGCTGGCTTGGCATGCCTGCACACAAGCGCCGCCGTGATGCGGACGATGTCTTGCTAAACATGGAGCGGCTAACTATCGCTCAACAACCCCAAACCGTTCAATAACTTAGGAGAGATCATGTCTGAAATAAGTCGTACAGCCCTGTTTGGCAAACTCAACCCGCTGCTCTACAAATCCATTGAAGGGGCCACGGTTTTTTGCAAACTGCGCGGTAACCCCTATGTCGAACTGGTGCACTGGCTGCACCAGATCCTGAGCTCCAACGACAGCGACTTGCACCGCATCATTCGTCATTTCGACATCGATGCCTCCAAACTCGCGGCAGACCTGACCCGGGCGCTCGACAAATTGCCGCGTGGCGCAACAGCCATTTCCGACCTCTCGGAACACATTGAAAACGCCGTTGAGCGCGCCTGGGTCTATGGCACCCTGAAGTATGGCGACTCACAGGTTCGCAGCGCCTACATCTTGGTGGGCTTGGTCAAAACCACCGGCCTGCGCAATATCCTGTATGGCATCTCCAAGGAGTTTGAGAAACTGGGGATTGATGCGTTGACAGAAAAACTCGGTGACATCGTCAAAGGCTCACCCGAGGAGACACTTGCTGCCAGTGATGGCTCGGGACTTGGTGGTGAACCAGGCGAAGCCAGCGGTGCCATGGCACCAGCCCAGATGGGCAAGCAGGAGGCCTTGAAAAAATACGCCGTTGACCTGACCGAAAAAGCCCGCAAGGGTGAACTCGATCCGGTCACCGGTCGCGACGAGGAAATCCGCCAGATCGTCGATATCCTGATGCGGCGTCGGCAAAACAACCCCATGCTCACCGGTGAAGCAGGTGTCGGCAAAACCGCTGTGGTCGAGGGCTTTGCGCTGCGCCTGGCCAAGGGCGATGTACCACCGCAGTTGCAGGACGTTTCGCTGCTGGCGCTTGACATCGGTTTGCTGCAGGCCGGAGCCAGCATGAAGGGTGAATTTGAGCAGCGGCTGCGCCAGGTCATCGACGAGGTGCAGGCCAGCCCGAAGCCGGTCATCTTGTTCATTGATGAAGTACACACGCTGGTCGGTGCCGGTGGCCAAGCCGGCACTGGTGATGCCGCCAATTTGCTCAAGCCAGCGCTGGCGCGTGGCACCCTGCGCACCATCGGTGCCACCACCTGGGCGGAATACAAAAAATACATAGAAAAAGACCCGGCATTGACCCGCCGTTTTCAGGTCGTGCAAGTGCCAGAGCCCGATGAGGCCAAGGCCGTGGCCATGCTGCGCGGTGTTGCCACCGTGCTGGAAAAGCACCATAAGGTGCTGCTGCTCGATGAGGCCATCACCGCTGCAGTCAACTTGTCGCACCGCTACATTCCGGCGCGCCAGTTGCCTGACAAAGCCGTCAGTCTGCTCGACACCAGCTGCGCACGCGTGGCGGTCAGCCAGCACGCGACCCCACCTGAAGTTGAGAACGTGCAACGTCGCATTGAAATGCTCGAGGTTGAACTTGGCATCATTGAGCGCGAAGCCGCCGTTGGGATCCAGATCGGTAACCGGTTGCTGGAGGCCAAAGAAAAGCATGCTCAGGCCACCGAGCTGCTCGCCATCCTGGATGCCCGCTGGAAAGAAGAGAAAGACATGGTGGCCAAAGTGCTGGACCTGCGCGGCCAACTGCGCGTTAGCGGTGACGGCAAGGTCGATACGGCCGTGCCGCTGGGGGATGAAGCGCGTGCTGCCACGCTGGGCGAGCTCAACGCATTGCAGGGCAAATTGTCTGCAATGCAAGGAGAGACCCCGCTGATCCTGCCAGCGGTTGATGCGCAAGCCGTGGCCTCGGTGGTGGCTGACTGGACCGGTATTCCTGTGGGTCGCATGGTCAAGAATGAAGTGGAGGCCATCCTGCACGTCGCTGACACGCTGAACCAGCGCGTGATCGGTCAACGTCATGGCCTGGAACTGATCGCCAAGCGCATCCAGACCAGCCGCGCTCGGCTCGACAATCCCAACAAGCCCATTGGCGTGTTCATGCTGGTGGGCCCGTCTGGCGTGGGCAAGACCGAAACCGCATTGACCTTGGCGGAAGCACTTTACGGGGGTGAGCAAAACATGATCACCATCAACATGAGCGAATTCCAGGAAGCCCATACGGTGTCCACCCTCAAAGGTGCGCCCCCCGGCTATGTGGGTTATGGTGAAGGTGGTGTGCTGACTGAAGCCGTACGGCGCAAACCCTATAGCGTGGTGTTGCTCGATGAGGTCGAAAAGGCCCACCCCGACGTGCATGAAATCTTCTTCCAGGTGTTTGACAAAGGCACCATGGAAGACGGCGAAGGCCGTTTGATTGACTTCAAGAACACCGTGATCATCCTGACCAGTAACGTTGGCAGTGACTTGGTTATGAACATGACGCGTGACCCCGAATTGATGCCCGAGCCAGACGACATTGCCAAGGCACTGCGCGAACCCTTGCTCAAGGTGTTTCCCGCTGCCTTGCTGGGCCGCTTGCAGGTCATTCCCTACTACCCGCTCAGCGATGAAATGCTGGGCAACATCATCCGCCTGCAACTTAACCGCATCAAAAAGCGCATTGCCGAAAATCACAAGGCACAGTTCAGTTATTCAGACGAGGTGGTCAAGCTGATTGCCTCTCGCTGCACCGAAGTGGAAAGTGGCGGCCGCATGATTGATGCCATTCTGACCAATACGATCCTGCCGCGCTTGTCAGAAGAGTATTTGAAGCGGACGATCGAGGGCAAGACGCTTGGCAATGTCGCGATGGATGTGCAGGATGGAGACTTCCGCTATAACTTTGATTGAGTAAGGACTGATCAGCATGGAACGGATCGTTGATGTCGTCACCCCTTTGGGCGAAGCGCTATGGTTTCGGCAGATGCGGGGAACCGAGGCGTTGTCTTGCCTGTTTGAGTTTGATGTGGTCTTCCACAGCAAGCAATCCGGGCTCAGCGCCAAGGCCATGCTGGGTAAGGATGTCACGCTCAAGGTCGAAACTGAGGGTGGCAAGGGAACGCGCTACTTCAGCGGCATCTGCACACGCTTTGGCAGCGGTGGCCGTGAAGGCGAGCACCTGATTTACACCGCCAAGTTGCGGCCCTGGCTGTGGCTGGCAAGCCGGCGCAGCGATTGCAAGATTTTCCAGTTTCAAAAGGTGCCTGCCATCCTCTCCGACGTGCTCGGCAAGTACGGTTTTTCTGTCTCACAAAAATTGAAAAAAACCTACCGCGAGTGGGAGTATTGCGTTCAATATCAGGAAACCGATTTGAACTTTGTCATGCGACTCATGGAACATGAGGGCATTTACTTCTACTTCGAACACGCCCAGGGCAACCACACACTGGTGTTGGTGGACGAAACCAGTTGCCATTCTCCCTTACCCGGCAAATCCACCATCAAGTATTACGGGCTGGACGCGGCAGCGGTCGTCGATGAAGAGCATTTCAACAGTTGGCAGGTGCTCGAAGAAGTCAACTCCGGTGAATACATCAGCGACGACTACGATTTTGAAAAACCCCGTGCGGATCTCAAGACCAAGCGGAAGAATCCACTTGGCCATACCCATGATGCGTGGGAGCGCTATATGTGGCCAGGCGGTTATATCAAGGTTGGCGATGGTGAAAACTATGCTGGTGTGCGGCTTGAATCACTGGAGTCAGAACATGACCGGGTCGAGGGAAACACCACGGTGCGCACCATGGCACCTGGCTACCTGTTCACCCTGGAACGTTGCCCACGTGCTGACCAGAATCGTGAATACCTGGCAGTCGCTGTCAATTACTTTTTCCGCGATAACGCCCGCATGTCGGCAGGCAGCGGCGATGGCGATGCCACCTGGAATATTCTGGTGACCTCGCAGCCCACCGCCATCCCCTACCGGCCACAGCCCGTTACCGGCAAACCGGTCACCCATGGACCGCAAACGGCGGTGGTCGTTGGCCCTGCTGGTGATGAGATTTACACCGACAAATATGGTCGCGTCAAAGTGCAGTTTTTTTGGGACCGCTATGGCAAAAAAGACGAAAACAGCAGTTGCTGGATTCGCGTCAGTCACCCGTGGGCCGGTGAAAAGTGGGGATTTATCCACATTCCGCGCATTGGCCAGGAGGTTATCGTTGACTTTATCGGCGGCGATCCAGACTATCCAATGATCACTGGCCGGGTCTATAACGCTGACCAGATGCCACCCTACGGCTTGCCACCGAACAAGACTGCCAGCGGCATCAAGTCGCGTTCGACCAAGGGCGGCAGCCCGACTGATTTCAATGAAATCCGGATGGAAGACCTGAAGGGTAAGGAGCAGTTGTACGTTCATGCACAACGCAACCTGGACAGTGTTGTCGAAGCAAATGAATCACGGGTCGTCGGTGTCGACAGAGACACCCGAATCGGTCAGCATGACAGCCGATTTGTGGTCAAGAACGACAAACAGGTCATTGGTCAAAACCAGACCCTGCAGGTACAAGGCAATCAGGATGTCGCAGTAACTGGCAATCAAGAAGTCAATGTGATAGGCGATCAAAACAATCTGGTCGCCGGTCATGTGACTGAAGGCATCGGTGGTGATCTGAAGGTACAGACCCAAGGAGACCACCGCGAGTATGTGGGTGGCAAGCATTTCAGCATGGTCGTGTCGGACGAAACCAATGGCATTGCGGGCAAACAACTGAATTTTGTCGGCGGGGGGCGTATTTCTCTCATCGACGGCAGGGAGGTGTTGGCTACGTCCGCCAAAATCACACATTTTGGTGGTGGCGGCTATTACGTCAACACACCGCAGGTTTACGCCGAAACGGTCCAAACCCGCAAAGCCATGGTGTACGGGACAGACGAGACGACTGTTCTGCAATCGCAAACTAACAAGATCGTAATGAGTTGCGACACCACGATCGGTATTTCTTCCACAACCAAAATCGGCACAACACAATCTACGACGGTCGGTGCATCCAGCAGCCTGACGGCTGGTGCCAGCGTCAGCATTACCGCTGGTGGAACTGTATCCGTGACCGGTGCTGGGGCAGTCAGTGTTACCGGAAGTGCCGTAACGGTGACGGCCGCCACTATTAATTTGGTCGGTGTGGTCAACATTGCTGGCATGCTGAATGTTGCCGGCACGATCGTCACGCCCAGTATCGTTTCTGCCGCCTATACACCCGGTGCCGGGAACATTCTGTAAGTGATTGGCATGTCTACTGCCGCGAGTCCCACGTCCGAAACGCCGTCCGCAGCGCCAGCCATAACCCTTTGGCCTGCTGATGTGCTGGCGCGACATTTAGTGGCTCCGGACCCGACACTGCGGGTCTTGGCCTTAGGGATGGCCTTGCAGCCGAACGCACCGGTCAATGCTTGTCGGGATTCTTTGGCACAAGCCGCTCAGTTGAGTCTTGGTGACCCACTCGCTGCCCAGATGGCGGCAGCTGCCTTGGGCTGCCTGGCACCCGAGGCGGCAACAGCGCTGGTCCAGCAGCGGCTGACGGATCTGGTTGCGATCGGTCAGACCATGCCAGTTCGAATTGCCGCTGCACATGCCTTGTTCCGCTTGAAGTGCCTACCTTCACCAGCCGGGCCTGCCGTTTGTGAAATGTTGCTGGCTACAGATGAGAGTGCCCGCAAAGTGGCGCTGCTTTGTTTCATACCCTTTGCAAAGAGCCAAAGAGCAGTGATTGCTGGGCTCCTCGGTCAAGCAGACCCAACAACCTGGAGCACCGAGGCCTTGCAAGCTTTGGCGCACAGCGCTGAAGGTGATGCAGTGGCACAGAAAAATGTTGAAGACTTTTTGATGCGATCGTTGGCAAATGCACCCTTGGTACCAACCGGGATTGCCGCCTACGCGGCCCTAGCCAGAATCAACCCCAGAAGTTCTGCTTTGAACGCGTTGCTGCAGACCGCTGCGTCGGCCAACGAGCCAGTCCATTGGCGTGCTGCCTTGGATGCATTGGGTGGCCTTGGTGAATCGGCCAAACCAATAGCACGGCAACTTGGTGAGGTTTTGATCGCCACCGAAGATCCGGCGCGTCAAGAAGCACTTTGTCGGGCCCTACTGACTTTACGCCCTGCGCACAGGGACTTACCAGCAGCGTGTATTGTGCAGAGGGTTCAACAGGCGGGTGGGCGCAGTGCTGCAGCGCACTGTTTGCTGCTGTGTCTTTGTCCCAAAGAATTTGCATCTGCGGCGCCCATTGTTCGGCAGCGATTCGCAATTGCAGATCCGGCTTTGAAGGCCGTTCTTGCGCAAACCTTCAAAACGCTGACGGCCACAGAGCTAACCATGCCAGTAACTGAATCAGGAGTTGAATGATGTCAAAGACATATGCAATGGTCGATACCATCGAGGACACCAAGGAATTTACCGACGAGGCGACCAAAAAAATGAAAGATGCTGCAGATAAGCAAGACAGCAACGTAGAGAAGGTGAATCAGTCGCTTACCGATTACCAATCCTTGGAGCAAGGACAAATCAAGAGTACATTGACCCAAATGGCTGGTGGAGTGGATTCGGCTGGCGAGGGGATTGAGGGGGGCGCAGAGAGTCCTCCACCGGCCTTGCTGGCGCAAGTCAGCACCTATCTTGGCCAGGCCAACGGCAATATGAACAATTTCAAATCTCAGTTCACCAGTCAGTTAAAGTCCAAATTGTCCGTTCACACAACAAACGTCAAGGAAAATGAAAAAGTTGTCAAGGCGTTTTGAGCGAACTGTCAGCCTGAACGAACATGGAGGTCTGAATGGGTGATCGCAGTCGTGTGGTGTGGTCCGAGGGCATGTTCCTGCGCCCACAGCATTTTCAACAGGCGCAACGCTACCAGGAATTTTCCCAGCGTCAGCTGGTGCTGAGTGCCGAAGGCCATTTTTGGGGATTTCATTCGCTGCTGCTGGATGCGCCCTCACTAGCTATCGGCAAGGTAGCCATTGCCAGCGCTGCTGGTGTCATGCCCGATGGCACGCCCTTTGCATTTCCAGGAGTGAATGAGGCCCCCAGCGTGTTGACGATTTCTGAAAACGTCAAGGCCAAGCGCATCTATTTGTGTCTGCCCGTGTATCGCCCTGGCAGCGAAGAGGTCTCGTTCGATGATGATGGCCGTTCACTGGCACGGTTCAGGGTATCTGAGGAAGACATCCCGGATCAAAACTCGGTCGCCGGTGATCCGGCACCCATACAAACAGCCCATTTGCGGCTGCGCTTGTTGGCCGAAGACGAAATACCGGAAGACTGGATGAAACTCGGCGTCTGTCAAGTGGTGGAGCGGCGCAATGACCTGTCAGTGCTGCTTGACGACAACCATATTCCCCCGCTGGTCTCGGCGCATGAAAGCAACTTGTTGTCAGGTTTCTTGCGGGAACTCGCGGGTCTGCTGCACCATCGCGGGGACGCGCTGGCGGCCCGGCAATCGGCTCCCGGCCGAGGTGGCGTGTCCGAACTGGGTGACTTTTTGATGCTGCAACTGGTCAACCGCTACGAGCCGCTGGTGGTGCATTTGTCGCAGTCGCGCGCGCTGCACCCCGAGCGCCTTTATGCGGATTTGCTGACACTGGCCGGTGACTTCACCACCTTCACCCGCGACACCCGTCGCCCCGGCGAATATCCGGCGTACAACCATGATGCACTGGCCAGCTGTTTCCTGCCCCTGATGGCGGATCTGCGGCGCTCGCTGTCGATGGTGCTTGAGCAAAACGCCTTCCAGATCGAACTGATGGAGCGTGCCTACGGCGTGCGGGTGGCCGTCATTGCCAACCAGGAGTTGATCAAAACCGCCACCTTCGTGCTGGCGGTGGCCTCCGATTTGCCCGGCGAACAGGTGCGCAAGCAATTCCCGACGCAGGTCAAGATCGGTCCGGTCGAAAAAATCCGCGATCTGGTCAACCTGCATCTGCCTGGCGTTGGTTTGCGGCCACTGCCCGTGGCACCGCGCCAAATACCGTACCACGCGGGCAACAACTATTTTGAACTCGACACCTCCAGCGAGTTCTGGCGGGGTCTGGAACGCTCCGGCGGGCTTGCCATGCACATCGCGGGTGATTTTCCCGGTCTGAAACTTGAACTTTGGGCTATCAGAACATGAGCACGCCGTCCAACCCTGCTGCCAACCTTGATCCGTTTGCACTATTCCAGGCGCCACAAGCCCCGGCACCCGAACCCGCCAACAACAACGGTGGGGTCACCCCCGCGTTCGCCCAGGGCCCGGTGCTGGCGGCCGACTTGCCAGAGGTTTTAAGTGGCGCCAATCCGCTGGCGGTGGCTGCCAATCCGCTGCTCAACCTGATTCCGCAGATTCGCGTCATGGCGCATCACCCCGACCCGGCGCAACTGCGCGACTACCTAGTGCAACAGGTTCAGCTGTTTGAACGCCGGGCCCGCGAAGTGCCATTGCCACAGGAAGTGGTGATTGGTGCGCGCTACGCCTTGTGTACAGCACTCGACGAAACCGCTGCCAAAACCCCGTGGGGCGGCGGCGGTGCCTGGTCGCGCCACAGCCTGCTGGTGACGTTTCACAACGAAACCTGGGGCGGCGAGAAGTTTTTTCAGGTGCTGGCGCGACTGGTGCAAGACCCCAAAAAACACATTGACCTGATCGAAATGATGGCGGTATGCATTGCGCTGGGTTTTGAAGGGCGCTACGGCGTGGTGGACAACGGGCGCACCCAGCTCGATACCCTGCGCCGCCGGCTGGTCGAGATCATTGCTGGGGTGCGTGGCGAACTCAGCCACGCCCTGTCGCAGCATTGGCAAGGAGCCCAGTCCGACAACCGGGCCACCTGGGGTTTTCTGCCACTGTGGATCACGTTTGGTGCCACCATGCTGGTGCTGGTGGCGATATTTTTTCTCTACTCGTTCCTGCTGGCCGACAAGTCCAGCAACGTTTTCAGCGCCATTACCGGCATTCGCCTGCCCAAAGCGCAGGCGGTCGTCGCGGCGGCCAAGCTGCCAGCACCAGTCAACCGCTTTGCCCAGTTTCTGGAGCCCGAAGTGCGTGAGGGGCTGGTCACCGTGCGCGATGAAGCCGACCGAAGCGTGGTGATTTTGCGCGGCGACGGTTTGTTTGACTCCGGTGCCACCGAGGTCAAATCGCGCTACATGCCGGTGTTGGCCCGCGTGGCCGATGCGCTCAATACCGTGCCAGGCACCGTGCTAGTGACGGGTTACACCGACAACGTGCCGATCCGCACCGTGCGTTTTCCGTCCAACTACGAGTTGTCACAAGCGCGCGCAGATGTGGTGCGACGCATCATTGATGACCGGCTGACGGTGCGCAACCGCATACGCGCGGAAGGGCGTGCCGACAGCGACCCGGTGGCCCCCAACGACAGCGCAGACAACCGTTCGCGCAACCGTCGTGTTGAGGTCACCCTGCTGTTGTCGCCCGAAGAGCGCGACCGCGAACTCAATGCCGCGACTTCGGTGCAAAAGTAGGAGAACGGCACATGTTTAGTTCATTTCGCAATCTGTTGGGCCGGTTTCTTAACCGCACCACACTGACCATTTTGCTGTTGCTGCTGCTGTCGCTGGTCATCTGGTATGTCGGACCGCTGTTTGCCATGTCGCTGGCCAATGCCCAGTGGCAACCGCTGGGGCCCGAATGGGTGCGCTGGATGGTGATTGCCAGCATCTGGCTACTCTGGCTGCTCAAGCGGCTGATCCATTGGTGGCGCCAGCGCAACATCAATGGTGCCTTGCTCGGGCAATTGGCCAAGATGCAGGCCACCCCGGCCGATGGGCAGGCCGCTGGCACTCAAGAGGTGGCCGAACTCAACAAGCGTTTCAAGGAAGCCTCTGACATCCTGAAAAAGACCCGCTTTTCCAGTAACGACAAAAAAGGCTTGCTAGCCGGACTGTCCAAACAATACGTCTATCAACTACCGTGGTACGCCTTCATTGGCGCGCCCGGCTCCGGCAAAACCACGGCGCTGATCAACGCCGGGCTCACCTTTCCGCTGGCCGACCAGTTTGGCAAGGCCGCCATTCGCGGCATTGGTGGCACGCGCAATTGCGACTGGTGGTTTACCAACGAAGCGGTGCTGATTGACACCGCTGGCCGCTACACCACACAGGAAAGCAACCAGTCGGTCGATAAGGCCGAATGGATGGGGTTCCTGAATCTGCTCAAGCGTTTCCGGCCACGCCAACCGCTCAATGGCGTACTGCTGACGCTGTCGGTGTCTGACCTGTTGCAGATGAATGCGCAGGAGCGCGAGGTTCACGCCGCCACGCTCAAGGCCCGCCTGAATGAGCTGCGCGAGGGGCTGGGCGTACAGTTCCCGGTGTATGTGCTGGTCACCAAAACCGACTTGCTGTCTGGTTTTCAGGAGTATTTCCTCAACCTCAACCGCGAAGACCGCGCACAAGTGTGGGGCTTTACCCTGCCCTACGACCCCAAGGCTGCGCCGCCTGCCGTGCGCGAAGTTTTCAACACTGAATTTGACCTGCTTTACCAGCGTCTCAACGATGGCATGCACGCACGGCTGCTGGCCGAGCCCGACCTGTCGCGACGCGCGCTGGCCTATACCCTGCCGCAGCAACTCGCCGGCCTGCGAGATGTGCTGGGGCGACTGCTGGCCTCCGTCTTCAGCGAGTCCAAGTTCAACGAACAGCCGTTGCTGCGCGGTGTCTATTTCACCTCCGGCACGCAAGAGGGCACGCCGTTTGACCGGGTGCTGGGTGCCATGCAACGCACTTTCCGCATTCCGACCAAGCTCGCGGGGGCTGAAAATCAGGGCGGTACCGGCAAGAGCTTCTTCCTGCAAGACCTGCTGCAAAAAGTCATCTTCCCTGAACATTTCATCGCCGGGCGCAACCTGGGTGCCGAAACCCGCATGCGCTGGTTGCGCCGCGCAGGCATGGCCGCCTGTGGCTTGCTGTTTGTGGCGGCCAACGTGGCGTGGTCACCGTGGGTCAGCTACGGCAACAACGTCGATTACATCAACGAGGTCGATGGCAAGGCGCAGCTGCTGCGAACCAGCGTCGATGCGATACCCGCCGTGGCCAGCGAAGATGCCACCACACTGCTGCCCTTGCTGAATCAGGCGCGCGAGGTGGCCTGGAGCAGCAAATTCAACTTCAACCAGGTGCCCTGGGGTTACCGTTATGGCCTGTACCAGGGCTACAAGCTCGACGCCGCTGGCCAGATTGCCTACACAAGGCTGCTGGACGAAGCCTTTTTGCCGCGCATCGCCACGCGTCTGGAGGCGTTGCTGCGCAATGCGCCACCTGACAACAGCGACTACCTGTACCAGGCACTCAAGGCCTACCTGATGCTGGGCGGGGCTGGCCGCTTTGACGCTGATGCCCTGAAGCTGTGGATCAACAGTGACTGGGACCACGCGGTGTCCGCCACCGTCGAGCAACGCCAGCAACTCAACAGCCACCTGGATGCCCTGATGGGCAACCGGGTGGTCATTTCACCGTTCCCCCTGAACCAGGAGCTGGTGCGAAAAGCCCGCGAAATTCTTAATCAGCAACCACCCGCCAACCGCACCTACAGCCGCATCAAGGCGCGCTTGCTAGGCCCAGATCCCGCCGAATTCACCATTGCCAGCGTGGCTGGCATTGAGGCCCCCAATGTGCTCACCCGCGCCAGCCGCCAACCCTTGAACGTTGGCATTGCCGGCTTGTTCACGCTGAAGGGCTATCCCCTGTTCCAGAAAGAAGTAGCGGCTGCATTGGCCGACATCGGTGCCGAGGATGCCTGGGTGCTGGGCCGTGCCAAGCCCAATGCGGCGTCTGTGCTCAATCCGGGCGAGGTCATGCAGCAGTCACAGCAAATCACCCGTCTTTACCTCACCGAGTACGCCAAAATCTGGCAGGACTACCTGGCCGATGTGCGCCTGATCCCGCGCAACGGACTGGCTGAAACCATCCAGGTCACCCGTGTTTTGGCCAGCGCCGAGTCCCCGCTGTTGCTGCTGACGCGCGCCGCAGCGCGGGAAACCACGCTGATCAACACCGATTCCAGTGCCGGCACCCGCGTAGATCAGGCCCTGACCCGACTGGACCGCCTGAAGCAGGAGGTCACCCGGGCTGCCACCCTTGGCATCGGCGGGCCAACCGGCAGCACCGGGTTGGACGACAAGATCGAGATGATTGTCCAGGGGCCTTTTACCCCCTTGCATGCCATTACCAAAGGCGCACCGGGCACCGCGCAGATTGACTTGCTGAGCAAGGTACTGGACGACTTTCAGGCCAGCCTGGTGGCGGCCGACAGCGCATTGCGCGGGGGCACCGTCCCGCGCACGCAAGATGCAGAGAACCGCTTGCGTAGCGAAGCAGCGCGCATGCCCGCACCGGTACGCGCGGTGCTGGAGGCGCTTGTCACCCAGGCCTCGCAACAAGTGGCCGGTGGTGCCCGCAGCAGCGCCAGCGCCAACGTCAAGGGTGGCGTGGGGCAAACCTGCGCGGCGGTGATTTCCGGGCGTTACCCGTTTTCGCGTGGGGCCCAGCAAGACGTGCAGGCCAATGATTTCGCACAGGTTTTCTCACCCGGTGGGCTGATGGATGACACTTTCCAGAAAAATCTGGCCCCGTTTGTTGATACCTCCAAGGCCACCTGGGCACCCCGACCCGGCCCCGAAGGCGCAGCCGCTGGCTCGGCCGGCGACCTGGCGCAGTTCCAGCGTGCTTCGATCATCCGCGATGCTTTTTTTGCGCCGGGCAGCCGCAGCATGAAGTTCGATCTGATCGTGCGCATCAGCCAAACCGGCGGAGCCGACAAGGTCGAGCTTGACATTGACGGCCAAAGCATCATCGCCACGCCCGGCAACGACGGCTCCAAACGCGTCAGCTGGCCTGGCGTGCGCGGCACCAACCAGGTGCGCCTGCTGGTGGGCGGCAAAGCCACACCAGCGCTGGCCACCGAAGGGGCCTGGGCATTGCACCGCCTGATTGACCGTGGGCAGGTGCAGGGCGGCACGCCGCCGGAGCGCGTGGTGGTCAATTTTGTTGCGGAGGGCCGCAACATCAGCATCGAATTCACCGCGCAGTCGGTGCGCAACCCACTGCGCCTGCCACAGCTTGAAGGGTTTTCCTGCCCTGGGCGGGGGTAAGCATGAACACCCCATCCGCCACGAACGGCCCAACCACCCGCGGCGAACCCGCAGCACCTGGGTTTGCCTGGTTTGGCAAGCTGCCCAGCGTGGGCGACTTTGTGTCGCGCCGCATGCCGCACCCGTTGCTTCAGTTTTGGGATTATTTGTGTGCTGCTGGCATGGAGTCGCTCAAGGCCGGCAGCAACGCCAGCGGCTGGGATGTCTGGCGCGGCTGTCCGATGTGGGCCTTCCTGCTGCCGGCCCAACCCGGCATACCGCTGTGCCAACTCGGGGTGCTGGCACCTTCGTGTGACCGTGTCGGGCGCAACTTCCCCTTCCTGGCGACCTTGCCGATACCCTGCGAACATGTTGCCTCGTTTGTGCCGGTGGCCGCCAGCCTGGGCTTGGCCTGGAGCGAGGTGATTGCCCAGGCGCAAATGGCCCGATTGGGCATTGATGAGCTCGATGCCAAGTTGCAGACGGCGCTGACCGATGTGCTAATGAACCCGGCTGACATTGAAGACAGTGAAAAAACCCTGCCCAGTGGTGTCAGCCCTTCCATCCTGCCCTGGCCCGACCTGGCCTCCACATTCGACGGCAATGGCAGCGAAAGCTATTGGTGGAGCGTGCCGCCGGCGATGACCCGATTTCGGGCGCGCGCCCACATCGGGGCCCTCAATGGCATGCTGTTTCTGGGTTTGTGCGAGGGTTAAGTCTCGCCAGGGAACTGCTGCTGGCTCGCCTTCTCGGGCATGCCGGACGGGCCGGTCAACCCATTTCATGCCACCCATGAGACTGTCAATCGCTTGAAGCTCGCTGTGCGGCAACGCTGTCTTGCACCTTTTTGGCAAACTCGGCGCGCAGCGCGCGCAGTTTCTCGCGCGGGTCTTCTTTGGTGGTGGCCTGGTCCAGCGCCATCTCGGCGATAAAACGGCTGGGCAGCGCGGCCACCATTTCGCGGCCTTTTTTGCGTTTGCGCGTCCAACTCACCGCCAGACTGCGTTGCGCGCGCGTGATGCCCACGTACATCAGGCGGCGCTCCTCCTGCAAATGCGCACTGAGCGTCGCGCTGGCGGCTTCCATCGCCTGAGCCTTGAGCGCGGCACTGGCCTTGCCCGCTGCGTCGGTGTCGGGGTTGTCGCGCAGCTTGAATGGCAGCATGCCCTCGGTCACGCCAACCAGCAGCACATGCGGCCACTCCAGCCCCTTGGCGGCGTGCAGGGTAGAGAGCGTCACAACGTTCTGGTCCTTCTCGCGCTCACTAATGGTGGACAGCAGCGACACGGTTTGCGCCACGTCCAGCAGCGACTTGAGCTCGCCGGCGGCATTGACCCCGCTGGCATCTTCAATCTGCCCGCCGCAGCGCCCAGCCATCCAGTCGATGAAGTCGATCACATTGCTCCAGCGCGCGGCGGCCACCTGCTCGCTGTCTTCGCCGTCGTACAGGTACTTTTCATAGCCAATGTCTTTCAGCCAGTCGAGCAGAAAGGTTTTGGCGGCATCCGCACCCAGCGTGTGGCGGGCGCGAAATTCCAGGTCGTTCACCTCGCGGCCAAACTCGTGCAGGCTGCCCAGCGCCTTGCCCGAAATCACCGCCCCGAGGCTGCTGGAGAACAGCGCCTCAAACATGCTGACCCGGTATTTGCTGGCAAAGTCGCCCAGCTGGGCCAGCGTCTGGTGGCCAATGCCGCGCTTGGGCGTGGTCACCGCACGCAAAAACGCCGGGTCATCGTTGTTGTTGATCCACAGGCGAAACCAGGCGCACAAGTCCTTGACCTCGGCGCGGTCAAAAAAACTGGTTCCGCCCGACACCTTGTACGGAATTTGTGCCTTGCGCATGGCTTTCTCAAACGGTTTGGCCTGGTGGTTGGCGCGGTACAGCACGGCAAAGTCGCGAAATTCCTGGTGCTGCGGCCCGGGTTGATTCAGACCGCTGGCACGCAGGCTTTGGATACGCGCCACGGCGCGCTCGGCCTCGTGCTCCTCAGAATCGGCATCCACCACCCGCACCGGCTCACCCTCGCCCAGGTCGCTCCACAGGTTTTTGGGAAACAGCTTGGGGTTGGGGCCAATCACGTTGTTGGCGGCACGCAAAATGGCGCTGGTGGAGCGGTAGTTTTGCTCCAGCTTGACGACCTTGAGGCCCGGAAAATCCAGCGGCAGTTTTTTCAGGTTGTCCAGCGTGGCGCCGCGCCAGCCGTAAATGCTCTGGTCATCGTCGCCCACGGCGGTAAAACGCGCCTGGTTGGGCGGGTTGCCGCCCACCAGCAGCTTGAGCAACTCGTATTGCGTGGCATTGGTGTCCTGGTATTCATCCACCAGGATATGACCCGCCAGCGTTTGCCACTTCTGCCTGACGTGCTCATGATTTTGTAGTAACTTGAGGGGCAGGCTGATCAGGTCATCAAAGTCAACGCTCTGAAAGGCGGTCAGCCGCTCTTCGTAGTGCGCCATCACGCGGGCCATGATGCGCTCGTTGTCGTTGCTGGCACCGGCCAGGGCACTCTCGGCGTTGAGGCCCTGGTTTTTCCACAGGCTGATGGTCCATTGCCACTGCCGTGCGGTGGCTGCATCCACCGTGCCGCCAGCGTCTTTGAGGATGCTGGTCACGTCGTCGCTGTCCAGAATTGAAAAGTTGGGTTTGAGGCCCAGCGCCACGCCGTCTTCGCGCAGCAGCCGCACGCCCAGCGCGTGAAAGGTGCAGATCACCGCATCTTTGGCGGCATTGCCAATCAGGCCACGGGCGCGTTCGCGCATCTCGGCAGCTGCCTTGTTGGTAAAGGTGATGGCAAAAATGCGCCTGGGCACCACGCCAGACTGGATCAGCCGGCCAATCTTGTGCGTGATCACCCGGGTTTTGCCAGAACCGGCGCCGG
>JAIFMT010000196.1 GCA_020048295.1 Rhodoferax sp. | reverse complement strand
GGTGGCCATCCCGACCGCAATGCCGCCCGAGCCGTTGACCAGCAAATTGGGTAGCCGGGTCGGCAGCACCAGCGGCTCTTTCTCGGAGCCGTCGTAATTCGGGCCAAAGTCAACCGTTTCCTTGTCCAGATCGGCCAGAAGTTCGTGGGCGATCTTGGCCAGCCGGATTTCGGTGTAACGCATCGCAGCCGCGTTGTCACCATCGACAGAGCCGAAATTGCCCTGGCCATCGACCAGCATGTGGCGCATGGAAAAATCTTGCGCCATGCGAACAATCGTGTCATACACCGACTGGTCGCCGTGCGGGTGGTATTTACCAATCACGTCGCCGACGATACGCGCTGACTTCTTATAAGCCTTGTTCCAGTCGTTGTTCAACTCATGCATGGCAAACAGCACGCGCCGGTGCACGGGCTTCAAGCCATCGCGCGCATCGGGTAGCGCCCGCCCAACGATCACGCTCATGGCGTAATCCAGATAGCTGCGGCGCATTTCATCCGCAAGGCTGGTGGGCAGGGTTTCTTTGGCGAACTGGGTCATGGGGAAAAGCTTGAGGCGAGGCAAGATCGGGTTAAGCGCGCAATTTTATGCTGCGGGTTGTGTGGCCGAGTTGCAACACCCAGCGCTAATTGTTAAGGGTAGTTGCTTTTGCGCTGCTTTGGGTGTGCTACATCGTTGGGTGTTCAAAATCTATGTGGCACAATCCTTGGAACGTTCAAAGTGATAGGCATCTTGAGCGTCTCATTAAATCTCGCAGCGCGGCTGCGGCTTTTTCTTCTAGGAGAACCATGAAAAAATTGAACAAACTGGCGATGTTGATCGCTACCGCAGCTCTCGCTACTGCCGCTGGTGCCCAATCCATTGACAACTGGCGTGCTACCGATGGCACGGTCTGGAAAAACGGTACCAACGAACTCTGCTGGCGTGATACTTACTGGACCCCTGCAACCGCTGCTGCAGGCTGCGACGGTGCCATCGTGGCGCCAAAAGCTGCTCCGGCGCCAGTTCCCATGGCACCTTCGGCAGCGCCCGCTGCTGCACCCGTTCAGCCTGGTGCTGCACCGGCACCTGCTCCGGCACCGGCACCTGTTGCTGCTGCCAAGGTCACTTACGCTGCTGATGCGTTCTTTGATTTCGACAAGGCCGTGCTCAAGCCTGAAGGCAAAGCCAAGCTCGACGACCTGGTTGGCAAAATCAAGGGTATCAACCTTGAAGTGATCATCGCTGTGGGTCACACCGATTCAATTGGTAGCGATGCCTACAACCAAAAGCTGTCGGTCAAGCGTTCTGAAGCCGTCAAGGCTTATCTGGTGTCCAAGGGCATCGAAAAGAACCGTGTTTACACTGAAGGCAAGGGCGAGAAACAGCCTGTTGCTGACAACAAGACCACAGACGGCCGCGCCAAGAACCGTCGCGTTGAAATTGAAGTGGTTGGCACACGCGCTACCAAGTAAGTGTTTATTCTGGCCCCCTTGGGCCATCAAAAAAACCCGCTTCGGCGGGTTTTTTTGTTTCAGCGGCTGGTCTTTTCTTCTTTCCCATGGCTGAATGACCAAGGGTTTACCCTAAAATCAGCGGCTTGTCGCGCTGCAGGCGACGATGCCATTTGAGCCGTTTGCCGATCATGGATCGGGTTTCGGGTTGAAAAGGCTTATGCTCTCAATTTTGAGAAGGTGATTTATGGAAATGAACGATGACGCCTCGGCGCGACTGGGTGCCTCACTGGAAGCGCTGAACGCGCGCATTGCGCGATTGGCCATCGGGCTTGGCATTTCTCTGGATGACCGCGCCTGCATGGAGAAGTTGATGCACCAGTCCGCGCCGCCGCCGGTGGTCCAGGAGCGGCGGGTAGCGCGCCAGTCGAGCTACCCGGCCGGGTCAGTGGAGCGGCGCACGGCGCACCAGCGCGAGGAATTGCGTGGCCTGTTGGTTCTGCGCTACCAAATGGAAGCCAGCAGCGTGACCGACAACGGGCTCGAAATGACGCGTCAAATCCTGCAAGAGACCGAAGAGCATCTGGTGCAAAAGGGTTTCAAGCCAGGCGCTGATGGTTTGGGACTGGATGAATTTTTAAAGGCTCCCTGAGGGGCCGTCCCAATGACTAACTTTGATCAAGAAACATGAATCTCCCTTTAGACACCGAGCTGGTTGAAAACTACACTTTTGACGAAATTTCAATCGGCCAGAACGCACGCCTGTTGCGTACCCTGACATTGGCGGATATCGAGGCCTTTGCGGCGGTGTCGGGCGATACCAATCCGGCGCATCTTGACCCTGAATACGCCAATGACACCTTGTTTCATGGTGTCATTGCGCATGGCATGTGGAGTGGTGCCTTGATTTCTGCCTTGCTGGGAACCCAGTTTCCAGGTCCGGGCACGATTTACCAGGACCAGGCCTTGCATTTTGTCAAGCCGGTGCGCGTGGGCGACACCTTGACGGTGACCGTGACGGTCACTTCGCGCAATCCGGCTAACAACAGCATCGAGCTTGACTGCCAGGTGGTCAATCAGAACGGTCAATGTGTGCTCAGCGGCACGGCCAGGGTGTTGGCACCCACCATCAAGGTGCGCTTGCCCCGGGTGGTGGCTCCGCGCATTCAGTTGTCTGACCCGCAGGCCCGATTTAACGAGCTGCTGTCGCTGCGTGACGGCCTGGAGGCCGTGCGCTGCGCTGTGGTGCATCCGTGCGATGAGGGTTCACTCAGCGGTGCCATGGATGCCTGCCGATACGGCTTGATCGTGCCGGTTCTGATTGGCCCGGAAACCCGCATTCGCCATGTGGCAGCCGAATTCAACATCGATCTGAGCGGTGCCGAGATTCTTTCCGAGCCGCACAGCCACGCGGCAGCTGAAAAAGCCGCTGAACTCGCGGCCAACGGCCATGTGGAAATGCTCATGAAAGGCAGCCTGCATACCGATGAGCTAATTCACGCGGTGCTTTCCAAAGCGGTGTTGCGCACCGGCCGGCGCATGTCGCATGTGTTCCGCTTTGACGTGCCGCTGTACCACAAGCCGCTATTGATCACCGATGCAGCGCTGAACATTCGCCCCAGCCTGACCGAAAAAGTGGACATCATCCAGAATGCCATCGACTTTGCCCGCATCATGGGTGTGGCCCAGCCCAAGGTGGCCATTCTGTCAGCCGTTGAAACCGTCAATCCCAACATTCCGTCCACGCTCGATGCAGCGGCCCTGTGCAAGATGGCCAGCCGTGGCCAGATCACGGGTGGCGTGCTGGATGGTCCACTGGCGTTTGATAACGCCATTTCAATGCACGCGGCGCAAATCAAACACATCCAGTCCGACGTGGCAGGGCACGCCGACATTCTGGCGGTGCCTGATCTGGAGAGCGGCAATATGCTGGCCAAACAGCTCGAATACCTCGCCGGTGCCAGTGGCTCCGGCATTGTGCTGGGCGCACGCGTACCCATTGCGCTGACCAGCCGTGCTGAAGGACCTACCAATCGGGTTGCTTCGGCTTTGCTGGGCTTGATGGTGGCGCACAACGCCCGTCGCAGCCATCCGCGCACTGTTTGGTAAGGAATTTCTAATGGCTATTCTGTCTGTCAATGCGGGTTCTTCTTCGCTCAAATTTTCACTTTATCCGCTCGAAGGCGGCAAAGTCATGCCACAAGTGCTGTCTGGCAACATTGAGGGGCTGGAACCCGGCGGTACGCCAGAGATGCGCTGGACTTATCAGTCCAACACCGAGTCACGGGTATTGAGCCTGGGTACCGAGCGCATCTTCGCGCAGGCGCTGCTGCAATTGCGTGATTTGCTGGCCAGTTTGCCGGGTGTGCCCGTGATCGACGCCGTGGCGCACCGGGTGGTGCATGGTGCCGCGCTGTACCGGGCCAGCGTCATCGTCACCGATGACATCTTGCAACAGCTGACGCAGCTGAACTCGCTGGCACCATTGCACCAGCCACACAACCTTGAAGGCGTGCGTGCCTTTCGTGAAGCCTTCCCGCAGTTGCCGCAAGTGGCGTGTTTTGACACCGCTTTTCACGCCACCTTGCCAGAGGTGGACTTCCGCTTTGCGCTGCCCGATGCGCTTTACCAGCAAGGTTTGCGTCGCTACGGTTTTCATGGCCTGTCGTACCAGTATGTGATGGGTGCGCTATTGCAACATTCATCACGTGCCAGGGGACGGGTGCTGATGGCGCACTTGGGCAACGGGGCCAGTCTGTGTGCCGCGCAAGACGGCCAGAGCTGTGCCACCACCATGGGTTTTTCGGCGCTGGATGGCTTGATGATGGGCACGCGCACGGGCGCGCTTGATTCCGGCGTGATGCTTTACCTGCTCGAGCAGGGCTGGGACCATGCACGTCTGCAAAAGCTGCTCTACAAGCAAAGCGGCTTGCTGGGTGTGTCAGGCATCTCGGCCGACATGCGCCGCTTGCGCGCTGATCCTAGCCCGGGCGCCAAGCTCGCCACCGATATGTTTACCTACCAGGTGGTGCGTCAATGCGGTGCGCTGGTGGCCTGCATGCAAGGTCTCGACGTGCTGGCATTTAGTGGTGGCATCGGGGAACACGATGTCGCGCTGCGCACCGATGTGGGCCAAAAACTGGCCTGGATGGGTGTTGAGATCGACCCGGAACGCAATGCACTGGCCATCGCAGACCAGGTCATGCCGATTCATGCCGCCAACAGCAAAATCGAAGTGTGGGTGGTGCCAACGGACGAGGGTGTCGTCGCGGCGCGTGAGGCTGCACGGTTGATCGGTCGCTGATCGGTACGCTGGGTCGTGCCGCATTTGACGCACACTGATCGATGGTGCTGACGCGAAACTTGGCATCCAATTTACTGCTCTCACACCCGTCACGACACCCAAATCACCGGCGCCGCGCAAGGCGCAGTGGCAGCCAGAGTGACGCGCTTTGATGCGACCGCTGACAGCCCGCTTTCTGTGGGTTGGTTGATCAAGATCAAGAATGGATCGTCGGTTCAGAGGCACATTAAGGCGGAATATGAGGATGTATCCATGACTGAGAGTGTTGCAGAGCCGATTTCTGAAGAACTGATACGTCAGTACGATGTTTCAGGTCCGCGTTACACGTCCTATCCGACAGCTGACCGGTTTGTTGAGGCTTTCACGGCTGAGGATTACGCGCAGGCGCTTGAGCAGCGGCGCGCTGGGGTCGCCGCGATGGCATTGCCGCTTTCCTTGTATGTGCATATTCCGTTTTGTGAGTCGCTTTGCTACTACTGTGCCTGCAACAAGATCATTACCAAGCACCACGACAGGGCAGCTGCCTATTTGCGGTATCTGGAGCTTGAAATCGCGTTGCACACGCGACACCTTGGACTTGGGCAAGTTGTCTCCCAACTGCACCTGGGCGGGGGATCCCCCACATTTCTGTCGGATGCGGAGTTGCGTGAGTTGATGGCGATGTTGCGTCGTGCCTTTCATTTGACTTCCACAGGGGAATATTCCATTGAAATTGACCCCCGCACGATTGACGTGGGTCGGCTGGATGTTTTGGCCGAGTTGGGGTTTAACCGTTTGAGTTTTGGCGTGCAAGACTTTGACCCAGCTGTGCAAAAGGCCGTGCACCGCATTCAGCCTGCAGAGCAGGTTTTTGCACTCGTCGCTGCGGCCAGGCAGCGCGGCTTTGAATCGATCAACGTGGATCTGATTTATGGCTTGCCGGGGCAGACCCCTGCGTCATTTGACCGTACCTTGGCGCAGATCACCGAACTCAAGCCCGACCGCATTGCCCTCTATGCCTATGCGCACTTGCCAGAGCGGTTCAAGCCACAGCGGCGGATTTCGTCGGTAGATATTCCGCCCGCTGCAGCCAAGGTGTCCATGCTGGCTCGCTCCATGGCGGCATTTATGGCAGCGAATTACGTCTATATCGGGATGGATCATTTTGCCTTGCCTGATGATTCATTGGCTGTGGCCAAGCGCCAGGGTCGGTTGCACCGGAATTTTCAGGGTTACAGCACGCAGCCTGATTGCGACATGATTGGGCTGGGCGTGTCATCGATTGGCCGTGTCGGCGCAACTTACAGCCAGAACGCCAAGACGCTGGAGGAATACTACGATTTTCTTGATCAAGGGCAATTTCCAGTGGTGCGTGGGCTGGCGTTGTCGCGGGACGATCTGGTTCGGCGGGCTGTCATCATGGCAGTGATGTGTCAGGGGCAGGGGACGTTTGAGTCGATCGAGCTGGCTTACCTGATCAACTTTCAAAAATATTTCGCCAAGGAAATGGCCGCGCTTGCAACGCAGGTTGAACAAGGACTGGTTCAGCTGGATGCCTCTGGTATTCAGGTCACCGCCAAAGGATGGTTCTTTGTTCGCGCGGTCGCCATGGTTTTCGACCGCTATCTGCAAGCTGACCGCACCCGCGCAAGGTTTTCAAAAATTCTTTAAATTCGGCGGATGCAAACCACTCTCGCAACGACAGCGTTGCTTATGGGCCTGGCGGGCGGCCCGCATTGCATCGGCATGTGCGGCGCGGCTTGCGCGGGCATTGGCCAGGCAGCGGGAGACCGCGGCACAGCAGCAATGTGGGTTTTTCAGGTCGGCCGTATTTTCGGTTATTCAGCGCTGGGCGCGCTGGCCGCAGCCTCCATGCAAGGCCTGGGCTGGATGACGGTGCAGTCTGCGGCACTGCGGCCGGTCTGGACGATGTTTCACGTGGCCGTCATGCTGATCGGGGTCATGCTGGCCTGGAACGCACAACAGCCCATCTGGCTTGAGCAGTTGGGTAAAAGGCTTTGGCTTGCCGCGCGCAAACTGGTGGTCAGTCGGGGACTCTCCGGCACCTTTGTATTGGGCACTTTGTGGACTTTTCTGCCCTGTGGTCTGCTGTACTCCGCCCTGCTCGTGGCTGGGCTGACCGGCAGGGCTGTGGACGGAGCCGTTGCCATGGCGCTGTTTGCCATCGGCACCAGCGTTTCGATGATGTTGGGGCCTTGGCTTTGGTTGCGTTTGGGCAAAAACAGCAACGGCGATTGGGGTGTGCGACTGGCCGGCTTGGCATTGGCTGCCAGCGCAGCCTGGGCTTTGTGGATGGCCTATGCGCACGCCGATGCACCGTGGTGCTCACCCATCTGACGGCTGCTGTGGCATGTTTTCGAACCTTTGAAATCCTTGTGTTGAGTGCCTGTGATCAATCAATTTGATGTTCCAGTGCCACTTTTTGCCATCAACTGCCTTGCCTTGGACTTTGTCCAAGGCAAGGCGAGAAATCGTTGTCGATGTGGGGTCTATTCTTTTGCACCCGCATCCAGCAGTATTTTCTCGATCTCTGGATAACCACGTGTTCTGGCATATTGCAATGCGCTGGATGTAGGCGTTGCACCTTTTGACAGCAGAAACTTCACCATCGCCGTTTTGCCCCTGCCTGCTGCTAATCCAAGGGCTGCGCCGCCGCCCTGGTTGATGTCCATGCCTGCATCCAGAAACAGCTGAACGGCCGTCATGTCTCCGTTGCCAGCGGCCTTGGCAAAATTTTGCCCGGTGTATTCCGTTCCCATGGCTGTTATGTCTTTTCGCGCCTGCACCGGATCGGCTGCCAAGGCGTCAACATGCGTCCATGCGAAGCAGACCGCGAACGCGGAAGCCATTGCCGCGATCCGTATTCGACAAAGTCTTGTAGCACTATTGAGCACATTCATCTCCTTAATTGGACCAATTTTCCTTAACGTGAAGCAACGCGGCTGTCAT
>JAIFMT010000166.1 GCA_020048295.1 Rhodoferax sp. | reverse complement strand
GCAGCCCCGATATGGAGTTGATCGGCAGCGCGCCCAATCCGCTGCTGGCCATGGAGGCGATCCGCAAAAATCCGCCCGATGTGTTGCTGCTCGACATTGAAATGCCGGGCATGGACGGCCTGACCTTCTTGCGCCAGATCATGGCCGGCAGCACACCCATCCCCACGGTGATCTGCTCGACCCTCTCCACCGAAGGCAGCCGGGTGGCACTCGATGCCCTCAGCGCAGGTGCTGTGGCAGTGCTGGCCAAGCCCAAGCTGGGGCTCAAACAGCACCTTGACGACTCGCGCGTTGAAATGATCCAGACGCTCAAGAGCGCGGCCCGGTCCCGGCCACGTGCCCGTGGCGCTATACCTGCTGTAGCTGTCAAGGCAAGTACCACGGGGGCTACAGCCCAAGTTGTCCGCACACCTGTGCTCAGTGGCGTGCATGCCTTTGCGATGAACAAGCCGGTGGTGATTGGCAGTTCAACCGGCGGCACGCAAGCGCTGGAACTGGTGTTGACCAGCTTGCCGGCCGATGCGCCCGGCATTGCCATCACCCAGCACATGCCCGAGAAATTTACCGCCATGTACGCCTTGCGGCTTGACGGCATTTGCGCCATGAACGTGCGCGAAGCCCGCGACGGCGACCGGCTGGAGCGCGGTGTGGCGCTGATTGCCCCGGGCGGGCGGCACATGCAGCTGCAAAAGATCAATGGCCAGTATTACGTCAAGGTGCTCGACGGCCCGCCGGTCAACCGCCACAAGCCCTCGGTGGATGTGCTGTTCAAGTCAGCCGCCGAATGCGCCGGGCGCGACGCGCTGGGCATCATCATGACCGGCATGGGCGACGACGGCGCACGCGGCATGAAGATCATGCACGACGGCGGTGCCCGCTGCATCGCCCAGAACGAAGAAACCTGCGTGGTGTTTGGCATGCCCAAGGAAGCCATCAAACTGCAGGCAGTCGATGACATCTTGCCGCTGGAAAGCATCGCCCGGGCCATTTTGCAGTTTGACTCGCGCGCCTGAGTTGCTATTTTTAATATAGCTGTTAGCGCTTACCCAGTAAGGGCTAGAGTCTGATTTATTATAAATCTTGCCGGCTATTCCCCAGTCAGCAAGTCATCGTCTGGCAGTCTCAATAGCCGGCGAATCACCTCGCCACCAAAGCCGCGCGCTGCCAAAAAGCGGGCTTGGCTGGCGCGGCCTCGGGCCTCGGTGGCTGGCACACCAAATTTTTTGCGCCAGACCTCTTGTGCGCGGGCCAGTTCGGTGCTGCGCAGGGCGGCAACAGCATCAGCCACTGCTTGCGGTGCCAGACCCTTGTCCTGCAATTCGCGCTGGATGCGCACCGCGCCGAGTTTGCCCGAGCGGCGGTTGACCACCGATTCAAGCACGCGCTGCTCATTGATGAATCCCTTGGCCTGCAACTCATCGAGCGCAGCCGCCAGGCTACCGGGCTCTTCTTCAAACCGCGCCAGCTTGCGTTCGAGTTCAAGCCGCGAATACTCGCGGCTGCTCAGCAGGCGCAAGGCGCGGCCTTTTAGCGAAGGTGTGTCAAAGGCCATGGCTGCGGTGTTTGGCAAGGGGCTTCATAGCTATGTTAAAAATAGCTGTCAGCGCAATACCCGTATGGGCTAGGAGGCCTTTTTGCCTGAAGCTTTGGCGACTGCCTCCAGCGGCTCGCTGCCAGCCAGCAAGGGAATGCCCAGCGACACGCGCACCTTGTTTTCGATCTCGCGCGATAGCGTGGGGTTTTCTTTCAGGAACTCGCGCGCGTTGTCGCGGCCCTGGCCGATTTTTTCGCCGTTGTAGGCGTACCAGGCCCCGGATTTGTCGAGGATGTTGGCGTTGACCCCCATGTCGATGATTTCACCCTCGCGGCTGATGCCCTGGCCAAACAGGATGTCAAATTCGGCGGTCTTGAAGGGCGGTGCCACCTTGTTCTTGACGACCTTGACCTTGGTTTCGTTGCCAATGGCATCTTCGCCTTTCTTGATGGTGCCGGTGCGGCGGATGTCCAGCCGCACCGAGGCGTAAAACTTCAGTGCGTTGCCGCCGGTGGTGGTCTCAGGGCTGCCAAACATCACGCCGATCTTCATGCGGATCTGGTTGATGAAAATCACCATGCAGTTGGTTTTTTTGATGTGTGCGGTGAGCTTGCGCAGCGCCTGGCTCATCAGCCGGGCTTGCAAACCCGGCAGTGAGTCGCCCATTTCGCCCTCCAACTCGGCCTTGGGCGTGAGTGCCGCCACCGAATCGACGACGATCAGATCAACCGCACCCGAGCGCACCAGGCTGTCCACGATTTCGAGCGCCTGCTCGCCGGTGTCGGGCTGGCTGATCAGCAGGTCTTGCAGGTTGACCCCGAGGTTTTGTGCGTACTGGATGTCCAGCGCGTGCTCGGCATCGACAAACGCGCACTGGCCGCCGGTTTTTTGCATTTCGGCAATCACTTGCAAGGTCAGCGTGGTTTTGCCCGATGACTCCGGGCCATAAATTTCAACCACCCGGCCGCGCGGCAAGCCGCCCACGCCCAGCGCGATGTCAAGGCCCAGTGAGCCGGTCGAGACCACCTGAATGTCTTCAATCACCTCGCCTTCGCCCAGGCGCATGATGGTGCCCTTGCCGAATTGCTTTTCGATTTGCGCCAGCGCAACCTGCAGGGCTTTGGCTTTTTCAGCATTGGCGGGGGTGAGGGCTTTGACGGGTGCGTCCATGATGTTTCTCCTGAAAGGGTGAAAAAAGGGGCTTGAGAACAACGCATCCTCTGGTGTTAACAACAGGCTGGATGCTTGAACAGTAGTTTAGTATTTTATTGAAATGGAAAAATACTTTTTTTGGTCAATTTGGTTTACTATTTCAGCATGTCTGAAAGTTCCAATGAAGCCGCGTCACCTGCAGCAAGCGCCTGCGCACCCGATGCCGGCTGGCGGCAAGCCCACCTGGGGCGCTGGCTGGCACTGGCCTCGCAGCGCTTTGATGCCCGTGTGCTGGTGCTGATGGCCAGCAACGCACAGTTGCCGCTGGCCTTGAGCCACCTGGCCGCGCGCGGCAAGCTGACGGCCTCGCACATCCACATTACGCGCCATCTGGCCACGGGAGGTGCGCGCCTGACCGACCTGGCGCTGCTGGCGGGCATCAGCAAACAGGCCATGGGCAAGCTGGTTGATCAGTGTGAGGCCTGGGATCTGGTGCAGCGCCTGCCCGACGCACAAGATGCACGGGCACGCCGGGTGATGTTTACCGCCACCGGCCTGGCGTGGTTGGCGGCTTTTGAGAACGCGGTGCGGCAAACCGAGGCCGAACTGCGCGCCGAACTGGGTGCCGAGGTGGCAGCGGTAATTGCCATCGGGCTCGAAGCTTACGCCGCATAAAATGATTTGTGTCAACCCAATGACCCGCTTTTCATCACCCCAACAGGCCAACTGGCCATCACCTAGGAAACCACCATGCGCATCTTGATAGCCGAGGACGACCAGGTACTTGCCGACGGATTGTTGCGCAGCCTGCGCAGCTCAGGCGCTGCCGTTGACCACGTCGCCAGCGGCACCGAGGCCGACGCGGCGTTGATGACCAACACCGAGTTTGACTTGCTGATTCTGGACCTGGGCCTGCCCAAAATGCATGGCCTTGAAGTGCTGAAGAAATTGCGCGCCCGTGGTTCGTCACTGCCGGTGCTGATCTTGACGGCGGCCGACAGCGTGGAAGAGCGCGTCAAGGGGCTGGACTACGGTGCCGACGACTACATGGCCAAGCCGTTCAGCCTGCAAGAGCTTGAGGCCCGGGTGCGCGCCCTGAGCCGGCGCGGCATGGGTGCCGCCAGCAGCACCATCAAGCATGGACCGCTGATTTACGACCAGGGCGGCCGTGTCGCCACCATTGACGGCGTGATGGTGGAGCTCTCGGCGCGCGAGCTGGGCCTGCTTGAAGTGCTACTGCAACGCGCTGGCCGGCTGGTCAGCAAGGACCAGCTGGTGGAGCGCCTGTGCGAATGGGGCGAAGAGGTCAGCAACAACGCCATTGAGGTGTACATCCACCGGCTGCGCAAGAAGATCGAAAAAGGTCCGATCCGCATTGCCACCGTGCGCGGGCTGGGCTATTGCCTGGAAAAAATACCCGGGTGAACAGCGCGCAACGAGAGCAGCGCTCGCTGTTTGGCGAGATCCTTGACTGGATGCTGACCCCGCTGCTGCTGCTGTGGCCGGTCAGTCTGGTGCTGACCTGGCTGGTGGCGCAGGGTATTGCTGGCAAGCCGTTTGACCGGGCCCTGGAATACAACGCCCGCGCCATGGCGCAGCTCATCACCACGTCGCACGGCCGGGCCGAATTTGCCTTGCCCCGCCCGGCGCGCGAGCTGCTGCGGGCTGACGACTCCGATACGGTGTATTACCAGGTGCTGGGCCCGCGCGGCGAATTTTTGAGCGGCGAGCGCGATCTGCCGGCACCCCCGGCGGCTGAAGAGATCGGTCTCGATGAGGTGCACATCCGCGATGACGTGGTCAAGGGCTTTGATGTCAAGGTGGCTTACCTGTGGGTCAGCCTGCCGACCGACAGCAGCCGGCCTGCGCTGGTGCAGGTGGCAGAAACCCTGGAAAAGCGCTCGGTGCTGGCCACCGAGATTGTCAAGGGCGTGATGCTGCCGCAATTCATCATTCTGCCGCTGGCGGTGCTGCTGGTGTGGCTGGCGCTGGTGCAGGCGATCAAACCTTTGAGCCAGCTCGAAGAACGCATTCGCGCGCGCAAGCCCGACGACCTGAGCGCGATTGACGCGCAAGCGGTGCCGATGGAAGTCACCCCGCTGGTCGAATCGGTCAACGACCTGCTGCTGCGCCTGACCGATTCGATTGCCACGCAAAAACGTTTTTTGGCCGATGCCGCGCACCAGTTGAAAACACCGCTGGCGGGCTTGCGCATGCAGGCCGACCTGGCGCAACGCGAAGGGGCCAGCGCCGAAGACCTGAAGCAGTCGCTGCGCCAGATTGGCCGTGCCAGCATTCGCGCCACCCACAGCGTCAACCAGCTGCTGTCGCTGGCACGTGCCGAAAGCAGCGGTTCGGCGATGCCACGCAGCCGTTGCGATCTGGCCGAGCTGTGCATGTCGGTGGTGCGCGACTGCGTGCCGTTTGCCATTGAAAAACACATTGACCTGGGCTACGAGGGCACCCAGGTTGCCACGCCGGGCTGCGTGATTCTGGCCAACGCCACGCTGATCAAGGAAATGATCCGCAACCTGGTGGACAACGCCATCAATTACACCCCCTCAACGCGGGAAAAGCCCGGCGTGATCACCGCCCGCGTGCTGACCGACCCGTTTGGCCGAACGCTGGTGCTGCAGGTGGAAGACTCGGGGCCCGGCGTGCCGCTGGCCGAGCGCGAACTGATTTTTCAGCCGTTTTACCGCGCCTTGGGCACCGAGGCCGATGGCTCGGGCTTGGGTCTGCCGATCGTGCTGGAAATTGCCCACCAGCACCATGCCACGGTCAGCCTGGAAGACTGCAACCCGGGCCAAACCCCGCCGGGGGCGCGTTTTGTGGTGCGATTTGCCGCCTGCGCGGCTGAAGAAACCGACGGATAGTCGTCTGCCAACCCGGTTTACGGCGGCGCAGGCGCGGCGACCGGGCAGGCCATCAGTGGTTTGCCCGCCAACACCGCATTCAGTTCTGCCAGCGGCTTTTGCAAACGGTCAGCGCCAGCCTGCAAGCGCAGCCGGTAGCCTGTGGCGGCCGGGGCATCTTCAAGCACGCGGGCGGTGCGCACGCCGCGCAGTTTCAGGGCCTCCAGTGCCGCCTCGGCTTGTTCTTTACTGGGATGGCTCCCCAGTGACAAACCGGGCTCGAATGCGGCATTGCCCAACGGATAAAACTTCAGCCCCAACCCGGCCAATTGCGCGCGCTTTTTGGTGACATCAGCCGCATTGGCAAACTTGCCCATGTAAACCAGCCATTGCGAGGGTGTTGTCAGCGCGTCCATCGTCCACGCATCGCCTGGCAGGGCGTTCTGCAACACGCTGCGCAGCGCCTCGGCCTGTGCCGCGTCGAGCGCCACAGTTTGCAGGCACACGGCCACCGGTGGCGGCGCGGCAACATCGGCCTCTTTGACCAACTTCAGCGCTTCAGGGCGAATTTGCTGCGCCATGCGCTGCGGCTCGCGTTGCGTGGCGGGGCCCCAGCCGTAGGGCAGCAGCCAACCCTGGTACCAGGCGAAAACCATGCCGTTAAGCAGCAACAGCGTCAGCACAAGCAGGCGCAACATCGTGGGCTAGTCCTGAAAATTGGCGCAGTCGGGGGCGCGCAGGGGTCGCACACTGACCTCGGCGCTGATCACCCGCTGCACCCCTTGCGGAGTTTGCAGCAATAACGCGCCGGCCGCATCAACGCCCTGGGCAATGCCCTGCTGGCCATCGCTCAGGCTCACAGCCCGCTGCGCCAACGCATCGCGCGCCTTGAAAGCCGCCTGAAACGGCGCAAAACCCTGCGCTTCAAACTGCAACAGGGTTTGCACCAGGGGCAGCGCGATGCGGTGCAACGCCTGCGCGGCATCCATGGCAGGCAGCAGCTCTAGCAACCCGGCCGGTGCCGTGGAAAGGCCGGCCGCCGCTGGGGTGTGGATGTTCAGGCCCACGCCAATCACCACAAAGCGGCCATTGCCGGCGCTGGCAAAGTTGGCCGTTTCAATCAGCACACCGGCCAGCTTGCGGTCGCGCCACCACAAATCATTGGGCCATTTCAGCAAGATGTCCGGGTGCAGGCTTTGCGCCAGACTCAGGCCCACGGCCAGTGACAAGCCCGACCAGTCTTTGGGCTGCAAGGGCAGCCCCAGCGAAAACGTCAATTGCGCTGCCCCCAGGCGCGCCTCGCTGTGCCAGACGCGGCCCAGGCGGCCGCGACCGGCCGTTTGCTGCTGTGCCACCAGCAGGCACGGCGCGGTGTGGCCGGCCTGGGCGCGGCGCATCAATTCTGCGTTGGTGGAGTCAAGGCTGGGCAGCAGCTCAACGCTAAAGCCTGGCAGCAGCGGAGCCACCGCTTCCCAGAGGTCTTCGGCCGGCCAGTGCATCGGGCCAGCGGGGTTCATGGCGGCATCACGCACCGGGCGGGTCCAACGCGGCCGGCACCGCCAAGCGCTCAGTGTGGCTGCCGGCTGCCGGCTTGTGCCCGGCTGCACGCCGGCGCTTGGGGGCCAGCAGCGTGCCCCGGCAGTTGGCGGCTGCGCACCAGCAGGGGTACTCAGCCTTGAGGCTGGGGGTGTAGCGCTCGTCAATGACCAGACCGTAGTCGTAATGCAGCTCTTCACCGGCGGCAATGTCGCGCCGGGCTGCGATGAAAACGCGGCCGTCTTGTACCTTGGCCTCGCAATTGCCGTCGCAAGAGTGGTTGATCCAGCGCGACGAATTGCCGCCCACCAGCGCGTCGATCACCCGGTTTTCGTCGATGTGAAAATAAAACGTGTGATTCGGGTTGGCTGGATCGTGCGGGTGACGCGCCTGCGCCTCAGCCCAGGTAATCACCTCGCCCACGTATTCGATGATGGTCTGACCCGCAGCAATGTCCTGCAAGGCAAACACGCCCTTGCCGTGGATGCCCGAGCGGCGCACCTGGATTCGACGTGAGCTTGTCGGTGGTTTTTTCGACACGGTTAAAAAATTTGGTATCGTGAACTCGTATGGGTGCGCGTGTGTGCGCCCGCGAAGAAACGGGATTGTAGTCAGATGAAAACATTGGTCATTG
>JAIFMT010000086.1 GCA_020048295.1 Rhodoferax sp. | reverse complement strand
GTCAACATGACCGCACTCGCCGTGGCCGATGTACATGCGGTGCGGTGATTCAGTTGGTATGACATTTATAGCTCGTAGCGCTTTCTGCATAAGGGCTAGAGGCATAAATTGCTTATAAACTCCAGATGACCTGGCAGGCCCGGCTGCAGATTGACTACACGCAGGAGCGCCAGCGCACGGTCGCCCGCCACTGCCACAGCGGGCCGTTGCGCGTGCTGCAAAGCCTGTACCCCGAGGGCGAGGCCATTTGCCACAACGTGCTGGTGCATCCGCCCGGTGGGCTGGTCGGTGGCGACACGCTTGAGCTGCAGATCAGCGCCAGTGGCTGCGCCCACGGGCTGATCACCACACCGGGGGCGACCCGTTTTTACCGCTCGGCCGGTGAACCAGCGGTGCAGCAAACCCACATCACGCTGGGCGACCAGGCCCGGTTGGAGTGGTTGCCACTGGAGGCCATCGCATACAACCAGTGTCTGGCGCAAAACCACCTGACGCTCCAGCTGGCCCCGCAGGCCGAGCTGATTGGCTGGGACATCACCGCGCTGGGACTGCCGCACGCCAACTTGCCATTTGAACAGGGCAGCTTTTTGCAACACATCGAGCTGCCTGGTGTGTGGCTGGAGCGCGGCCGCATCGATGCCAGCGACCTGCGGTTGATGAACGGTCCCACCGGTCTGGCCGGGCAGCGCTGCCTGGCCTCGCTGTTTTTTGTCAGTGGCAGCGCTCTGGTCCGCAGCCGCCGTGAAGCCGCCCTGGAAGTGGCACGGCAGACGCTGGCGGCCCACGCTTTACGCAGCAGCGCCGGAGTGACTTGCCCCAATCCGCAAGTCATGGTGCTGCGTGTGTTGTCACCCGTGGTGGAGCCCGCTGTTGAGCTGTTACGCCAGGTGTGGGCCGACTGGCGCGCCCATTTCTGGCAACTGCCGCCCAGCAACCCGCGCATCTGGGCCACCTGACCATCGCAGCAACACATTCGTCATGGCGAAGGCGCGTCAGTGCGCCACGATCTTGATCATTGCCGGGCACGAACTTGCATGGCTTGCAAGCCACCCTGGACTAGATCAGTTTTTTGTAGGCCGGGCCATAGGTCGGGTGCTTTGTCCAATACGCAATGGCATATTGCACGTACACCTCACGGTCTTCCTTGGGCGAGTACGGATTGAACTCGCCCACTGAACTATCCTGATACGTGCTGATGAAGGCGCAGCCCGCCAATGCCACGGCCACATCCGTCACAATGCCGACCCAATCGAGTTCGAGTGCCCCCTTGGTGAACAAGGTGACCCAGTCAATCTGCACAAATTTCAAGTAAGCAACGGGTGCGGACTCCACCATTTTCTGCTCGAATAGCAACACTGTCGCGTTGGCCACATCAGGGGCGTAACGTCGAAACAAGAAGGAAAACATATTGGCGCTGTAAGGGTTCGAAAATGCAATATTTCCGCAAACGAATTTCCTGCTCACATATTTGCCATGAACTTGATTTACACCGAGAAACTCACACCGCAAATGCTTCGCCGGATCGTAGATTGCAACACCAGATTCCAATTGAATAGACATGACCGTTCTCCTGCTATGAAACAATGCCAAGTAGATTTTTTAGGAAAAACTCTACTCTCAGTCCCGATAGAGATCAAGCTGCTGAATGCTGCATTGGCTCACTCCTATCTCCGAGCACGTCAAACCCAGCCACATTGGCATGAATTGCTGAATGGAGCAGTCCACGCGACACGGTGGGTCTGGCGGACTTTTTCGATGCGCACCGGGTGTGCCGTAACTTTGGGACTGCCATGAGCCACACTTTTCTTTGGCACGACTACGAAACCTTTGGCGCCAACACAAGGCGTGACCGCCCGGCGCAGTTTGCCGCCATTCGCACCGATGCCGAGCTGAACCCGTTGGGCCAGCCGCTGATGCTGTATTGCCAGCCCGCGACTGACTTTTTGCCCAGCCCCGAGGCCTGCCTGATCACCGGCATCACGCCGCAGGAATGCCTGCAAAAAGGCGTGCCCGAGTACCAGTTTGCCGGGCAGATCGAGCAGGCGCTGGGTTTTCCAGGCACCGTGGGCGTGGGTTACAACACGATCCGCTTTGATGACGAAATCACCCGCTTCATGTTCTGGCGTAACCTGATCGACCCCTACGCGCGCGAATGGCAAAACGACTGCGGCCGCTGGGACCTGCTCGACGTGGTGCGCACCGCTTACGCCTTGCGCCCCGAGGGCATCGCGTGGCCGCTCAACGCGCAGGGCAAACCCAGCTTCAAGCTGACCGACCTTAGCGCTGCCAACGGCCTGCTGCATGAGGCCGCGCACGATGCCCTGAGCGACGTGCATGCCACCATCGCGCTGGCCCGGCTGCTGAAAACCGCGCAACCCAAGCTGTTTGACTTTTGTTTTGGCCTGCACAAAAAAGACCGCGTCATGGCCGAACTCGGCATGCCCTTCACGCCGCACAACGCACGGCCGTTCTGGCATGTGTCGGGCATGTTTGCACCCGAGCGCGGTTGCCTGGCGCTGATGTGGCCGCTGGCTATGCACCCGGGCAACAAGAACGAGCTGCTGGCCTGGGACCTGGCGTTCGACCCGGGCGCGCTGGCTGACCTCAACGCCGAGCAGATCCGCCTGCGCCTGTTTACGCGGGCGGCCGACTTGCCAGAGGGGGTGACGCGGCTGCCGGTCAAATCGGTGCACCTGAACAAGTCGCCGATGGTGATGCGCAACCTGAAAGTGCTCAGCGACCCAATGGCGCAGCGCTGGGGCATCGACGTGGCGGCGCAGCTGCAGCACGCGCAAGCCGCGCGCGACCTGCCCGACATGAGCGCCATTTGGGCAGAAGTGTTCAAGCGCGAGGGCGAGGCGCGGCTCGATGTGGATGAAGACCTGTACAGCGGATTCATCGGCAACGCCGACCGTCGCCGCCTCAACGACTTGCGCCATAGCACGCCCGAACAACTGGCCCGCGCCCGCCCCGCCTTTGACGATGCACGCCTGACCGAGTTGCTATGGCGCTATCGGGCGCGCAATTTTCCGCAAAGCCTGAGCGCCGAAGAGGCCGCCTGCTGGGAAGCCCACCGCAGCGCCCGACTGCTGGACGGAGCCAGCGGGGCCCTGACGATTGCCGCCTTGTTTGACGAAATGGACCAACTCGCCGAGACCGCCGACGAGCGCGGCGAAGCGATTTTGGGCGCGTTGTATGACTATGCCGAGATGATTGCGCCGGCATGAGACTGGCACGACAACAAGGGTTTTTTGACGCGCGCTAAACTGACGCGCTCAAAAGGACGCATCCTCGCCTGCCAATTCATGGCGCCGTGCGCAGTGCGCCGCAGCCCTGAAGTCGCTTTTGTGAATGTCTGGCACACAAGCCTGGAGTGAAGAGTACAACCCGATGCCGTTCAATAGCCACTGGAATTCACTCAAAGCCCGCATCACGCTGCTGACGCTGTGCATTGCGCTGATCAGCGTTTTGGCGATGATGCTGCTGTCCGGGCAGCTGATTCGGCGCGACGTGAAGCAGTTGCTGGCCACGCAGCAACTCAGCATGGTTAGTCTGGTGGCCTCCGACGTGAATCAGGCGCTGGAGATGCGGCTCAGTCTGCTGGGTGATCTGGCGGCCAAGGTTGGCGCAACCCGGCTGGAAGATGCAGCGGCCATCCAGGCATTGCTGGCGCAGCATCCGATGTTGCCGACGCTATTCAATAACGGTGTCTTTGTCGTCGGTTCGCTGGGCAAGCTGTTCGTCCATGCGCCGCTTGCGCCACAGCGCCTCGGGCTGCGGCTCACTGACCGCGACTATTTCAAGTCTGTGATGGCGACCGGCAAACCCGTCATCAGCGCACCGATGGTTGGCTTGGCAAGCCAGCACCCGGTGGTGGTGATGGCGGTTGCCATTCGCGATGGGCAAGGGAAGGTCAGCGGTGTGCTGGCCGGCAGCATCGATCTGTCGCTACCCAATTTTCTCGACCGAATTACCGGCAGCCAGTTCGGCAAATCCGGCCAGACTTTTGTGGTGGCACCGCAAAGCCGCATGATTGTGGCCACCTCGGACAAGTCACGCATCATGGAGGTGCTGCCCGCACCCGGCGTCAGCCCGTGGATAGACCGCTTCATGCAAGGCTACGAGGGCTCGGCGGTGGTGGTCAACCCGCATGGGCTGGAAGTGCTGGTCACGGTCAAACAGGTGCCGATTGCTGGCTGGTACACCTCGGTGATTTTGGCGACCGAGGAAGCCTTTGCGCCGATCGACCGCTTGCGCAGTTGGATGGCAGTGGTGGTGCCGCTGGTCATTTTGCTGGCCGGTGCGTTGATCTGGTGGGCATTGCGTCGCCAGCTCGCACCACTGATGAGTACCACTGCCACGCTGACCCGACTGGCGCTGTCAGACCAGCCGCTGCAGCCGCTGCCCGTCACGCGACACGATGAGGTGGGCGCGCTGATTGGCGGCTTCAACCACTTGCTGCAAACCCTGGCGCAGCGCCAGACAGCCTTGCAGGAGAGTGAAGCCCGCTTCAAGGTGCTTGCCGACAATGCCCCGGCGCTGGTCTGGATGACCGAGCTGGATGGTCACGTCAGTTACTTCAACCAGGTGTGGCTTGACTACACCGGTCGCAGCCAGGCGCAGGAGGCGGGCAGTGGCTGGACGCAAGGGGTGCATCCGGACGACCTGCCGCGCGCCAGCCGTGCTTTCAAGTCGGCGTTCAGCGCGCGCCTGCCGCTCAGCATTGACTACCGCTTGCGCCGCTTTGACGGGCAGTACCGCTGGCTGACGTTTCACGGCGTGCCGCGCAGCGATGCCCAGGGAAATTTTGCCGGCTATATCGGCAGCGGCATCGACATCACCGAGCGCAAGCTGTCCGAAGAACGGCTGCAACTGCTGGCCAGCGTGTTCACCCACGCCGATGAGGGCATCATGATCACCTCACCCACCGGCAACATTTTGGACATCAACGATGCCTTTGAGCGCATCACCGGCTACAACCGCGCGGAAGCGCTGGGGCAGAGTCCGAGTATTCTCAATTCAGGGCAGCAATCGGGCCTGTTTTATGCAGCCATGTGGCACAGCCTGGCCGAGCACGGGCAATGGCGGGGTGAAATCTGGAACCGGCGCAAGAGCGGTGAAATGTACGCTGCCATGGAAACCATCAGTGCGGTGCGTGATGCGCAAGGCCAGGTGACGCACTACGTGGCGCTGTTTTCTGACATCACCGAGCTCAAGGCGCACGCCAACCGGTTGCAGCAAATCGCCCACTTTGATGCGCTCACCGGCTTGCCCAACCGCCTGCTGCTGGGCGACCGACTGCAGCAGGCGCTGGCGCTGGCGCAGCGGCAGGGGCTGCGGCTGGCGGTGGTGTTTATTGATCTCGATGGCTTCAAGGCCGTGAATGACCAATATGGCCATGATGCCGGCGACCGGCTGCTGACGGCCCTGGCCAGCCGCATGAAACGCGCCCTGCGCGAGACCGACACGCTGGCGCGCCTGGGGGGCGACGAGTTTGTGGCCGTGCTGGTGGACGTGCCCGACATGCCGACCTGCGAGCATCTGCTGCAGCGCTTGCTGGCCGCCGCTGCCCAATCCGTGGTGGTGGGTGATGTCACGCTGCAGGTATCGGCCAGTCTGGGGGTGAGCTTCTATCCGCAAGCCGACGATGTGGAGTCCGAGCAACTGCTGCGCCAGGCCGACCAGGCCATGTACCTGGCCAAGCTGTCGGGCAAAAACTGTTATCAGCTGTTTGAGCCTGAGTCCGGGTCAGCGGCGCCAGCCGGATTTACTGCAGATTAGGTAGCTTTAAGCGCTTTACCAGCTTGGGCTAGAGGGCAATTTGTCTTGTCATCTTTTCACAAGGCGCAGCCCGCTACCCTCGGGGCTTCAAGTGCTGAAAACCCTGGCTCACTTGCCTTGCAACTGCACCATCTTCATGGCCGAGGTGATCAACGCCGACACCTCGGTCATGTTGCTCGGCACGATCAGCGTGGTGGTGGCATCGGTAGCCACGCGGCTGTAGGCATCCACGGCGCGCTCGGCCACTTTCAATTGCACGGCCTGCTCGCCACCGGGCTGGCGAATGGCTGCCGCCACGCGCTCAATCGCCTGGGCATTGGCTTCTGCCACCGCCAGAATCGATGCGGCTTCGCCCTGCGCGTTGTTGATGGCGGCCTGCTTTTCGCCTTCTGAACGGGCAATGAAAGCTTCGCGCTCACCCGTGGCAATGTTGATCTGCTCTTGCCGGCGGCCTTCAGAGGCGGCAATCAAGGCGCGCTTTTCGCGCTCGGCGGTGATCTGCTGCTGCATCGCGTGCAAGATTTCTTTCGGTGGGGTTAGGTCCTTGATCTCGTAGCGCAGCACCTTCACGCCCCAGTTCAGCGCCGCTTCGTCAATGGCTTGCACCACCTGGGCGTTGATGATGTCGCGCTCTTCAAAGGTCTTGTCGAGTTCGAGCTTGCCGATCACCGAGCGCAATGAGGTTTGCGCCAGCTGCGAGATGGCCATGATGTAGTTGCTTGACCCATAGCTGGCGCGCATCGCATCGGTCACCTGAAAATACAAAATGCCGTCCACCTGCAACTGCGTGTTGTCGCGCGTGATGCAGACCTGGCTGGGAATATCGAGAGGAATTTCTTTCAGCAGGTGCTTGTAGGCCACCTTGTCGATGAACGGCATCAAAAAGTTCAGGCCCGGGGTGAGCGTGCCGTTGTACTTGCCCAGGCGCTCCACCACCCAGGCGTGCTGCTGCGGCACGACCTTGATCGACTGGGTGACAAAAATCACCGCGATGACAAACAAAACGATGGCAATTTCCATGGAAAACTCCGGTTGGTTAAGGGTTGGGTAGCTTTTTCAGCATGAGTCGGCTGCCGATGACTTCTGCAATGGTGTAGCTGCCTGGGCTGGCCACCTCGCCCGGCATCAGCGCGGCATCCCACTGGGCACCACGGTATTTGACGCTGCAGCTGCCATCGTCGCGCCATTGGGCCACATGCACGGTTTCGCCAATGTCCATATTGACATCATGATTGGCTTGCGCCGGGGCTGCTGCCGGTTGCGACTTTTTGATGCGCCGCCAAACCAGTACCGAGCCGCTGCCAACCGCCGCGGCCAGCACCCATTGCCAGACCATGCTGGCGCCGGCATGTGCTGCCAGCGCGGCGGCAATCGTTCCGGTTGAAATCATCAGCAGATAAAAAGTGCCGGTCACCAGCTCAACCGCAATCAGCCCACCTGCAACCAGCCACCAAAGTGTCGAATCAGCCATGCCTGTTTTCCTGTTTGTTGGGTCAGTTGTATTTTCAGATGAAAGCATGACTGCGTCATGAAACTTGGCGCTTTAGTCCTTACACTTCGCGCCAATTTGTTCGATTACCCAGTGCCGTTGGAGTCCGCCATGAAATTCCGCTTTCCGATCATCATTATTGACGAAGATTTCCGTTCCGAGAACGCCTCTGGCCTGAGCATTCGGGCGCTGGCGCAAGCCATCGAGGCCGAAGGTTTTGAGGTGCTGGGCGTGACCAGCTATGGTGATCTCAGCCAGTTCGCCCAGCAGCAAAGCCGCGCCAGCGCGTTCATCCTGTCGATTGACGACGAAGAATTCACGCCTGGCCCGGATTTAGACCCGGCGGTGCTGAACCTGCGCCATTTCATCGAAGAGGTGCGGCGCAAGAACCTGGATGTGCCGATTTATGTGTATGGCGAAACCAAGACCAGCCGCCATTTGCCCAACGATATCCTGCGCGAGCTGCACGGTTTCATTCACATGTTTGAAGACACGCCAGAATTTGTGGCGCGCCACATCATCCGCGAGG
>JAIFMT010000052.1 GCA_020048295.1 Rhodoferax sp. | reverse complement strand
ATATGGTGCGGCTGGCAGGAATTGAACCCACGACCCCTTGGTTCGTAGCCAAGTACTCTATCCAACTGAGCTACAGCCGCTAAGCTTCGTAGTATAGCGCAGAAAACTGGCATCCCGAGCAAGGCACGCATCCTTCATGAAATCGCGGCATTGTCAGGGCTGGCGCACAGGCACCGCTTAGTCATCAAGCGATATTTACCAGGTTATCCGCCCAGATCAGTGCTTCCATATGCGCCATGTTGATCTGATGATTGCTCAACCCCAAGGCCGTGGCAGCGACGGCACACTGGGTGTCGTCGTTGTTTTCGCACGCCACCGTCAGCGTCAGCATGTCCCCCAAGACACCGGTGCCTTGCAGCACGGCATCGATCACTGCCTGAGGCAATGACAGCAACGACAGCGCCTGCTGCAGCCCGATACCCAGCATTTTGTCGAGCAAGGAAAACAGGCCAACCAAAAAAGCACTGTCACGGTCTTCGCAGGTGGCGACATTTGTGCACAACAACTCCATCATGCGTCCGCGCACCACCGCTGTCGTGCCAAACACCGATGAAGAGTCATTGACTCTGGCGGTTACCAGCAACAGGGCGGCCCAACGCAGCAGGCGATTGAGCCCCATCAGCATCACGGCATCGCGAAACGAGGTGACTTCGCGCGTCAGTCCAAAACCGCAGGAGTTGATCAGGCGCAACAGGTTAAAGCCCAGCACGGCATCGCGTTTGAGCACGGCTTCGATGGCATCGGTGCTGGCCTGGCTACGCACCAGATTCAGCAATTGCAAAACATGGGCATGCTCGGGGGCGACGACCTTGGTCTTGATGACCTCCGGGTTAGCCACCCAATAGCCTTGAAACAGCCTGACACCCTGGTCATTCAATGCTGCAAACTGCTCGGCCGTTTCGACCTTTTCGGCAATCAGCCGTGCCTGGGTGCGCGCATTGGCAGCCACCACATAAGCATGCATCTTTTCGGCAGGAATGACCGTCATGTCGAGTTTGACGTAGTCCGCCAGGGGCTGCCATGGGGCATACAGCGGCGCCAGCACGGTGTGATTGAACGCCAGCAGGAATCCACGACCCTTCAACTCCAGCAACGTGTGCTGCAGCGCTTCGATGTCTTCCTTGACATGCCCTGGCACCGGTCCGACCTTCAGCACGACTTTGTCCGGGCGCACCAGGTCCAGATGTCCACCCACCAGGCTTTGGTGTGTACGGTTGATGAAAATCAGCATCGGCCCCAGCAACACGTCTTCGCCGACATGGTTCATGGCACTGAATGACAACAGAATGTCGCTTTCGACATCGTAGGCGTTTGGTGCGGTAGAGCGGTCAAACAGTTCGTAAGCGACCACTTTGCGGCTTGCATCGAGTATGGGCTGGCGCGCAATCAGGCCAGGCAGGGCGGATTTCGATGCAGCGGGAAGAATGGTGTTGGCGGGCATACTGTGCGGTATGAAAGGCGCGTCTATGAAGTTTCCAACGATGGTAGCGACAATTCCCGCCGGTTGCAGCGGTACTTCAATTGGCCACCGGGGCCACCAGCGGTAATGTGAGCGTGAAGGCCGTTCCTTGGCCCACGTTGCTGACCACATTGATTTTTCCACCCAACGGTCCCACCACCAGGTTGCGCGCAATGCTCAAGCCAAGGCCACTGCCGCCCTTGCCAAGCTGCGTGGTAAAAAATGGCTCGAATATGCGTGGCAGTTCGCTGCTGGCGATGCCGACCCCATCGTCAACGACATCAATCCTGACGGCATCCTTGCATGGCGCCACCAGCACGCGAATTTCGCCACACTGGCGGTCCCGATAACCATGCAGCATGGCATTGCTGATCAGACTGGTCATCACCTGGCCCAGCGGGCCGGGATAGCTGTCAAGCTCGACATCGGTGACGGTTTCGGGCAGACAAACCTGACAGCCCGATTGTTTCAGGCTCGGCCCCTGCGTCAGGATGACCTCCGAGAGAGTTGCCATCAAGCTGAACTTTCTGCGCTGCGCGCTGGTCTGATCGACGGCGACCTGCTTGAAGCTGGTCACCAGCGTGGCGGCCTTGCCCAGGCTACGCAGCAGAATATCGCATGCCTGGGCGGCATCCGCAACAAACGCATCGAGTTTGGAGCGGCGCAAGCCGGCATCGAGCTCTTTTTTAAATTCGCGGGTACGCCCATCAAGCGTGCTGGCCACCGTCAGGCCGTTGCCAATCGGGGTATTGAGTTCGTGCGCCAGCCCGGCCACCATGCTCCCCAGCGCCGCCAGTTTGGCGGATTCGACGAGTTCGTCGCGGGTCAGGTTCAGCTGGTTGAGCGTTTGGGCCAGATCGTCATTGCGTTTGGCCAGCTCGGTGGTGCGCTGCGAAATGCGTGACTCCAGCGTGTCATTCAAATCACGCAGCTTGTGGCTCAGCAGCGTGGAGCGGATCGCCAGCAGCAACACCGCCAGCACCGAAGCCATCACCACCACGATCAGCGCGCGGTACTCTTGCCACACCTCCTGCAGCGACACACGGGCTTCGGCATCAAATGGTGCAAACCGCATGTGGCGCATCAGCGCCCTGACCGGCTCGTAGTCGGCTGGCACAGAAAAACCCTTGATGCCAATTTGCTGCGCCACCGCGCCATCGTAGGGCAGCGACAGCAAGGCCCCGGCCAGGCGCGCCGCCGTGTCATCGCGCAGGTGTGACAGCGCCACCACCGGCCATTCGGGATACAGCGCGGTGGAAACCGCAAACGGATAACCCGGAAAGCGCTGCGGGTTGACCACTTTGAGCTGTGTCGCGTCAACCCGCCCTTCCTGAACCAGGCTTTCCAGCAGCCCGGAGCGCACAAACGCCAGCTGCGTCTTGCCCGTCAGCAGCGCCTCCACGGCTGCGTCTTGCGACATGCCAACCTCGACCAGCGGGCCGACGTCAACCTGGGCTTGTCGCAGCGCATACGCCTGCACCTGGTAGCCAGCAAACATGTCGCGCGATGACACCGCCACACTCTTGCCACTCAGATCTGCCAGCGAGCGCCAATCTCCTGACCCAGCCTGCGCCAGAATGGTGCCGCCCAGCACCCGCACTGGCTTGCCCTGGTAGCTGGTGAGCAAGGTCGCCAGCGGCGATGACAAGCCGCTTTCGTGCGTCATGCGTACATATTCTGCGGGTTCGGTGATGACCAGGTCCACCTGTGACTGGCGCACGGCTTCGCGCAGATGCAGCAAATCAAGCGCCTTCACCGCCACCGCATATTCGGGAACGGCGGCGTTGAGGTAGAGCGCCAGCGGCTGCCATTGCGCCGAGGTTTTCGCCTCACCGCGAACGGCCAGCACGCCGATGGTCAGCGTCTCTTTCGCACACAGCGGCATGCACAGCAGCAGCAGCCACCAGCCCAGCCAGCGCCAACTCAAGCCAGGCTCCTGGGCAGGTAGGCATCGGTGAACAGCTGCGTGGCATCGGCGGGCCGTGGCAGGGTGCCCGCAGCCACCATGATTTTGGAGAGTTTGTTGACGATCGCCGGCAAATGGCCGTTATCAGAACTCAGGTAACTCTGGTTGGCCACCAGGTCGGGAAGCTCCAGGCCACGAAACGATGCCACCAGCTCTTCGGCAGACACCCCGGCATGCGCCACCATTCGGTAGGCCGTGTCCCATGGGTTGCGCCGCAATTGTTGCAACGCCAAGAAGTGGCCACGCAGGGTTTGCTGCAAGGCGTCGGTATAGTTTTTGGCCAGCTCGGTCTTGACCGCCAGCACATCAAAAACCGCGTCTGGCAGCTCACGGGTGGACAGCAGCCGGCTCCCGCCCGCAGCCATCAGCCGGCCAACCACCGGCTCATAGGTGATCAGCGCATCCACCTGGTTGGCCGCAAACGCGGCTTCCTGCACTTCGTAGGGCAACATGACAGGCTTGATTTCCTGGCGTTGCATCCCGGCCCTTTCCAGCACCATCGACAGCATCAGCTCACCCAGTGTGCTGGGTTCGAGTCCGATGCGCTGGCCGCGCAGCTGGGTCAAGGTCTGAAACTGCGGTTTGACGACAATGGCATCCGCCCCTTTCGACACATCCATCACCAGCACCACCTGCAATGCCAGGCCTGCGGCTTGCAGCGACAACACCTCGTCCAGGGTTAGCATGGCGGCATCGGTGCGGCCATCCCTGAGCGCGTCGATCGAGGCCTTGATGGTCGGGAAATGTACCAGCGTCACTTGCGCGGGCAGCAGCTGCTGGGACTCGGCAAAAAATAGCGGCTCATACCCTGGCCAAGGGTGGCCCGCGATGCGAAATGGGGCCCGGCGCGTGCAACCTGGCAGCGCTGTCAAAGCGGCCATGAGCATGGCCACGCTGGACAAAACCTGACGCCTGCTGGCATTCATCGGCACTCCTTTAAACACGCCTGCCTCGGCACATTCGGGCCATGGCAACTCTTGTTGACATCGTTATCCAGCCATTTCAGCATATTTTGGTGCGCATCCAGTCATGTGCCGCGGGTTGATTTTTGCGCCTTATGCAGCAAACAAGGCGCCGCCACTGGCAGCAGCAGCCAGACCCTCGCGCACTGTGGGATAGTGCAGGCGCAGGCGCAGCTCGGACTTCATGCGTCGGTTGTCCAGCCGGCGCGACTCCCCCATGAAGCTCAGTTGCATCGCCGGCAAGGTTTGCGCCGCTTGGCTGCGTGAAATGCGCGGTGGGCGGGGCAGGCCGTAAAGATCAGCCGCAAAATCAAAGTAGTCGCCCATCTTCAGGCAGGTGTCGTCATTGACGTTGTAGATACGGCCCGGCCGGGGCCGCCACAGCGCCGCCAGGCAGGCGCGCGCCAGGTCGTTGGCATGGATGTGGTTGGTATAAACGTCGTCTGCGGCTTGCAGCACTGGCGTGCCACGCAGCAACCGCGCGCGCGGCGTGCCGCCTTCGCGGTCGTTCGCATAGATGCCAGGGATACGCAAAATGCTGCATGGCACGCCGCTGACCCGGCCAAAGCCGCGCACAGTTTTTTCAGCATCAATTCGCCTTGTAGCCCTTGCTGTATTTGCGCTGACAGCTCTAATTTCAGTAGTCATTTCGCCTTCGCAATCACCATAGACACCACTGGTGGAGCCATACACCAACGCCTGCGGCAAGCGTGCGCGGCGCAGCGTGCGGGTCAGCGCCAGCGTGCGCGGGTCATGCGGTCCGTTGCCTGGTGGCGGTGCCAGATGCACCAGTCGGGTGGCCAGACCGCGCAGCCGGTGAATCGACGCGGCATCGTCGAGGTTGCCCAACAGTGGGGTGATGCCAATGGCGCGAAGCGCCGGGGCGCGGTCGGCACTGGTGGTCAGTGCCAATACGGCAACGCGGCCGGGCAGGCGCGACGCCACCCGCAAGCCAACATCACCGCAACCCACGATCAGCACGCGCTGACGCCGGAACCTGGCGGGTAATGCGCCGGGGATGCCGCAGCGCGTGGCGCGCGCACGGACACCGGCCGGTTGAAAAATTGCAGGCAAAATTCACTCCCATTCAGATGTCGCAAAAGCCACAGGATAAAACAACATGAGCAGCCTAGTCAGCGCCCCCGCCTATTTCCGCATCACGCTGGAGCCCAGCGGACGCTGCTTTGACGCTTCGGCCGCCGAAACCATCCTCAGCGCAGGCATTCGCCATGGTATCAACCTGCCTTACGGCTGCAAGGATGGCGCCTGCGGCTCGTGCAAATGCAAAAAGCTCAGCGGCACGGTCAGCCACAGTGCGCACCAGAGCAAGGCCTTGAGCGCGGAGGAGGAGGCGCAGGGCATGGTGCTGACCTGTTGCGCCAGCGCCACCAGCGACGTGGTGCTGGAGTCTCGCCAGGTCACCACCGAGGGCGCTTTTGCCCCCAAAAAGATGCCGACCCGGGTCAGCCTGATGGAACGCAAATCGCCCGATGTGATGCGCCTGCTGTTGCAATTGCCAGCGGGTGAGCCGCTGCAATACCACGCCGGGCAGTACATTGAATTTTTGCTGGCCGGTGGCCTGCGCCGCAGCTATTCGATGGCCAGTGCACCGCACCTGCTGGCCAACGGGCTGGAGTTGCACATTCGGCACATGCCGGGCGGCAAATTTACTGACCAGGTATTTGGCGCGATGAAAGAGCGCGACATTTTGCGCATCGAAGGCCCCTACGGCAGCTTTTACCTGCGCAGCGGTAGCACCAAGCCAATCATTCTTCTGGCCTCGGGCACCGGTTTTGCCCCGGTCAAGGCACTGATCGAAGACATGCAATTCAAGGGCATCACGCGGCCGGTGACCCTGTATTGGGGTGGTCGGCGACCGTCTGACCTGTACATGGACGACTGGGTGCAGGCCAAACTGCTTGAAATGCCCAGCCTGCGCTATGTGCCGGTGGTGTCCGATGCGCTGCCCGAAGACGCCTGGCAGGGCCGTACCGGCTTGGTGCATCTGGCGGTATTGCAAGACCAAGCTGACCTGTCGGGCTACCAGGTGTATGCCTGCGGCGCACCGGTGGTGGTGGAGTCGGCGCAACGCGACTACCGCGCCGCCGGCCTGCCCGACGATGATTTTTTTGCCGATGCCTTTACCTCAGAGGCCGACAAGGCCGCGCCAGGCACACGCTGATTTTTAACCCAAGGACTTTTATGCAACGCAAATCTTTCATACTCGCCACCCTTTCGCTGGCCGCTGCCGCCGTGTCGCCACTGGCGCTGGCGCAAAACAAGCCCATTCGCCTGATCGTGCCCTACGCCCCGGGCGGCCCGCTCGACATCACCGCCCGCGCACTGGCCGAGCGGGTCAAGGACACGCTGGGCACGGTGATTGTTGAAAACAAACCCGGTGCCGGTGGCAACATTGGTGCCGATGCGGTGGCCAAAGCCGCCCCCGACGGCCTGACCATCGGCATTGCCGCCACTGCCACCCATGCAGTGAACCCCTGGCTGTACAGCAAAATGCCGTACAACGCCGCCACCGACTTTGCCCCCATCACGCAGATGGTGCGCGTGCCCAATGTGCTGGTGATGAATTCAGAGACCGCTGCGCGCCTGAAAATCAACAGCGTGAAAGACCTGATCGCCTACGCCAAAGCCAACCCCGGCAAACTCAACTACGCCAGCGGCGGCAACGGCAGCGCCGGCCACCTGGCGGGTGAACTGTTCAAGAAAGATGCCGGCATTTTTGCCGTTCACATTCCGTACAACGGCGGCAACCCGGCGCAGCTGGCGCTGCTGGGCGGCCAGGTCGATTTCAACTTTGACAACCTGGCCACCGCTTCGCCCAACATCAAATCGGGCAAACTCAAAGCCTTGGCAGTCACCACCCTGAACAGCGTCAATGCCCTGCCGGGCGTGCCGCCGGTGGCCGACACGCTGAAAGGTTTTTCTGTCGATACCTGGTGGGGCCTGGTGGCACCAGCGGCCACGCCCAAAGACACCATTGCCAAACTCAATCAGGCGTTTGTTGCGGCACTCAACGCGCCCGAGACAAAAACCCGCTTTGCCACGCTGCTGGCTGAGCCGGTGCCGACCTCGCCCGAAGCCTTTGGCGCGCTGATGGCCGCTGAGCGCGCCAAGTACGAAGCCGTGGTCAAGGCTTCGGGTGCCAAGGTGGATTGAGCGGGCCAGGGACCAGCTCCCTTCACATCAGTCCACCCCCGCACCCGACTCAAACCATGCCGCGATCAGCTGGCGCTCGGCCGCCGTGATGCGGGTGGTGTTGCTCATCGGCATGATTTTGCTCACCACCACCTGCTGGTAAATATTGGCCGCATGTTGCTTGACAAGCTGTGGCGAATCCAGCCGGATGCCTTTGGACTGCAGCGCTGCGCCGTGGCACAGGTAACAGCGCTGCTCCAGCACCGTCT
>JAIFMT010000133.1 GCA_020048295.1 Rhodoferax sp. | reverse complement strand
AAGCTGCAAGACGACACCGAGAAAAAGGCAGCCGAAGAAGCCGCTGAAACTTTCAAACCGCTGTTGGCCCGCCTGAAAGAAGCCCTGAAAGACAAGGCCGAAGACGTGCGCGTGACCACGCGTTTGGTGGATTCACCCGCCTGCCTGGTGGTGCAAGACCACGGCATGAGCACCCAATTGGCGCGCATGCTCAAGCAAGCCGGCCAGACCGCGCCGGATGTGAAACCGGTACTGGAAGTCAACGCCGAGCACCCACTGGTGAAAAAGCTCGAAGGCTCGGTCAACTTCAACGACCTGGCGCACATCCTGTTTGATCAGGCGCTGCTGGCCGAAGGCGGCCCGCCCGATGACCCGGCGGCCTACGTCAAGCGGGTGAATGCGCTGCTGGTTTGAGGTTTATATAAGAAATAAGGCTCTAGCCCTTACTGGTAAAGCGCTACCAGCTATATTATAAATATCACAAAAACCCCGTCGCCACCACTGGCGCACGGGGTTTTTGGCCATTCAACCCAGCACCACACCTGGATGAAACCAAACCAAATCGCGCCTTGCATCTTTGCCTTGGCACATCGCTGCGTCTGCCCATTTCAGTATGTCAGTCTGGCTGGCCTCGCGGCCTGAAAAAATAGTGCCTGATCAGTGTGCTGGCGCACTGAAGCCAGCCATCACGCCGATTACATTGGTGTCGGGTATTCCAAAGCCCCGCGTTTTCAAACCTCTTCTCCCCCGAAATCGTGACCCGAAAGGGATTCCACCCAGCCACCGTGCTGGGGTTTTTTTGACTGGAGTTCGGGATAACCGGCATGCCTCTGAAGCGCGAGATCGACAGACTGCCTTCATGGTGGACTTCAACATTAACTTGCAAACTCACTTTCTCAGCCACAGGCGACACACATCCATGCGCATTAGCCAATCCATACCACGTCCGTTGCCAATCACACGGAAGGTTTACACACCGTATCCGACAGTTTTGGTGTGGTGCGCCTACCCGCCGGTGTGTTGTGGGGGTCACAAACCGCATGCAGCCTGCGTTTGCTGGCCAGTGCCATGCGCAGTTTCTCCCGGCACCGCGTGTCGGGCCCGCTGGTCAAGCAAGCACGGGTGGATGCCCAGTTGCAAAGCGCCGGAGGCTGCTCTGACGGGCGAACTCAGGTCAGTCGGGCCTCATTGATGAAAAACCTGATGCGCAGAACACGACCGTTTGCGGCCGTATTCACGCTGGCGTTAGCCGCCTGCGCCGAGACCAGCCTGGCACCTCCGATGTCTGGTTTCGGGGCGCAGCCCACACTGCCAGCACCCCAGACCTTGTTGATTCCAACGGTCAACATAGCGCCTGCCATCGGCTGGCCTGAAGGTGGTTTGCCCTGGAGCGCGCCAGACACACGGGTCACGACCTTTGCACGCGACCTGGATCACCCGCGCTGGTTGTATGTGTTGCCCAATGGGGACGTGCTGGTGGCAGAAACCAACAAGCCGCGTCAACCCGAAGCGGCCAAAGGCATCCAAGCCTGGGTCATGGGCTTGGTGATGAAACGCGCCGGGGCGGGTGTGGCCAGTGCCAATCGCATCACCTTGCTGCGCGACACCGATGGGGACGGTGTGGCCGACGTGCGTTCGGTCTTGCTGGAGGGCTTGAATTCACCGTTTGGCATGGCCTTGGTAGGCCAACAGCTGTTTGTTGCCGATACCGATGCGCTGCGCCGCTTTGTTTATACCGATGGCGACACCCACTTGACCTCACCGGGGGCCAAGGTGGTCGATTTGCCCGCCGGTGCCATCAACCACCATTGGACGAAGAACCTGATCGCCAGCCAGGATGGCCAACAGCTCTTTGTCACAGTTGGCTCCAACAGCAACGTGGCCGAGCGTGGTATGGCCGTTGAAGCCGGGCGCGCCGCCATCTGGGAGGTCGACATCGCCACGGGTGCGCACCGAGTGTTTGCATCCGGCCTGCGCAACCCGAACGGACTGGCCTGGGAGCCTGGCAGCGGCGCCTTGTGGACGGTGGTGAATGAACGCGACAACCTGGGCAACGATCTGGTGCCCGACTACATGACCTCGGTGCAAGACGGTGCTTTCTACGGCTGGCCCTACAGTTATTTTGGCCAGCATGTGGACGAACGGGTACAGCCGCCACGGCCTGACCTGGTAGCCAAAGCACGGGTGCCGGATTACGCACTGGGGGCACACACCGCCTCACTCGGTCTGGCCTGGTCGCAGGGGAACACGCTGCCACCGGCTTTTGCCAACGGCATGTTCATCGGGCAGCACGGCTCCTGGAACCGTCAACCGCACAGCGGCTACAAAGTCATTTTCGTCCCGTTCAAAGATGGCAAACCCAGTGGTTTTCCGCTGGATGTGTTGGCGGGCTTCCTGAGTGAGGACGGCAAAGCTCTTGGCCGCCCGGTGGGTGTGGCACTCGATCAACAGGGGGCCTTGCTGGTCGCCGATGACGTAGGCAATGTGGTGTGGCGGGTTCGTGCCCAAGGTTTTTAGCAAGATCAGCCTCTAGCGCTTATGTGTCAAGCGATAGTAGCTATTTTTAAAATAGCAAATTCAGAGAATATGCCCGTTGATCTGAGGGTTTTGCCCGGGCCGAACCTAGGCGGACAGCGCTGGATACCCGTGTTGGTTCGTTATCGAACAGACGATTGCCAGGCTGGCTCTTAACCTGTGTGTTTTACCCCCACCCCAGGAGTTTTGATATGCCAGATTTTGCATCCCCCTTTTCAGGCTTGGCCAGCGGCAGACGGCTCACCGAGTCGGAACTCATCCGCGCCATCCGCTTCATGGTGGCCTCCGAGTACGAGGCCACCCAGCTGTACTTGCAGCTCGCCGAATCCACTGACAACCCACTGGCGGTCAAGGTGCTCAGGGAAATTGCCGACGAAGAACTGGTCCACGCGGGCGAGTTCCTGCGATTGCTGCACGAACTGGCACCGGAAGAAGCCGGTCTTTACGCCAAAGGGGCGCGAGAAGTGGAAGAAATCATCGGGAAATAAAAGAAAAGAACAGATGACAAAATTTTCCGCAGGTGTGAATGGGCAAGTGACTCAAATTGCTCGGCCATGTGCATAGGCGGTCATGTAGGTGTAACAGACTTTTGCGTCGTCGGCCAGTTCAAGAAAGCTGAACCGGCGACGCTGCCATGGCGCAAAGTCGTGACCACTCATCTCCAGGGTCAGGTCGCGCAGCACCATGCCCCAGTCGGTAAAAAAGCGCTGGCGTGCCGGGCCTTCGATCACCACGCGCACGCCATGGTGACGCGGGTCAGTCTTGATCCGTTCTATCAAGGCCAGCAGGGTGTCCCGTTTGCCTTCAAGCATCTGCATGAAGTAGCCGTCCTGGTATACCAAGCAGCCCGAGATGCCAGCCGATCGATTGCGTTGCTGGGCCCCTTTTTGCAGTGCGGTGAGGTCGTCGCCGGTGCACAAATGGGTGGCTTGGCTGACATAGATCAGGAAGTAAAGCGGGGATGTCTTGCCGGGGGTGTCTTCTTGCAACGCACGTTCAAAGGTCTCGACAAAATCCGCTTTGGTCAAGGGTCGGTGGAAGTAGTAGCCCTGAATCAGATCGCAACCAAAAGCGCACAACTCACACTGCTGGGCAGCCGTCTCGACGCCTTCGGCCACCAGTTTCAGCCCCAGCGAGTGTCCCAGCCCGATGACGGCACGAATGATGGTGCGATTCTCTTCACTCTTGTCAATGCCATCGACAAAGGCACGGTCGATCTTCAGCACATTGACCGGCATGCGGGTGAGTTGCGCCAGCGATGAATACCCGGTACCGAAATCATCCACCGCCACCCGCAGACCAAGATCGGCCAGGCGACGCAAGACGCGCAGATTGGTTTCGACATCTGCCATCAATGAGGTTTCGGTGATTTCCAGCAGCAGGCGCGCCGGGTCGGCACCGGTCTCGCGCAGCGTGGCGGCAAAACCGTCGGCAAGCGTCTCCTCGCTCAACTGCCGTACCGAGACATTCACCGAAATATACGGTGCGTTCTCACCCCAGCGCTGGCGCCACTCGGCTTCGGCACGACAGGCCTCACGAAAAACCCAGGCACCGATCGGCACGATGGTGCCGGTCAATTCCGCAATCGGAATAAATTCCGCCGGCGACACCTCACCCGTGGGTGGATGCCAGCGCAGCAGCAGTTCGGCGCCGACCATGCGGCCACTCTCGGTAATCACAATGGGCTGGAAGCGTGGCGACAGTTCGTTGCGCTCGATGGCCGTGCGCAGACCATGGGTGATGAGCAAGCGCTGGCTGGCCATGTCCTGCAGGCTCTCGTTGAAGAACTGCCAGCCGTCGCGCCCTTTTCCCTTCACGGCATACATGGCCGTGTCTGCAAAACGCATCAGGTCATCGGCATCGTGGATGCTGCCGCTGCCGATGGCAATGCCAATACTGGCCGTGACAGCCAGCGGCAAGCCATTGCAATCGACCGGCTGGCGCAGAACGCCATTGATACGCTCGGCCATGACCGACATGTCAGTGGGTTGCTCCACCTGTTCGCATAAAACGACAAATTCGTCGCCGGCCAGGCGTGCCACCGTGTCGCCTGGTCGCACCTGCTCAATCAGCCGGGTGGCCACCGCGCGCAGCAGCGCGTCGCCGCTGTCGTGGCCATGGGTGTCGTTGATGAGCTTGAAGCCATCAAGATCAACAAACAGCAGGGCCACGCTCAAGTCGCTGCGGCGCGAACGTTGCAAGGCATTGACCAGCCGCTCACGAATCAGCGCCCGGTTTGGCAGTCCGGTGAGGGGATCGTGCGTGGCACGTCGCGTCAGTTCATCTTCGGCCTTCTTGCGCTCGGTGATGTCGCGCAGGCTGACCACCAGCAGCCATTCATCGCCATTCCTGACCTTGGCAATGGACGCTTCGAGTGGAAAAAAACTGCCATCCTTGCGGTAGCCCATCATCTCGCCGCGCCCCGACATCCGGCGCGCGTCTTCCTCCCCCTCGACAAAACCACGCAGCAATTCGGCATGCCGCTGCCGAAAATGGGGTGGCAGCAGCAGATGCACCGACATGCCGCGCAACTCTTCCTCCGGATAGCCAAAAACCAGACAGGCGCTGGGGTTCGCATCGCTGATGACCCCGTGCGCGTCGGTGGCCAGAATGGCCATGTCGGCAATTGACAATATCTGCAGGGCCGAGCCAATTTTGGCTCGGGGCGGTAGGACTTGCGCCGTCAGACGGGCTGCGCTGGTGGTTGGGGAATCATGCAAGCGCGCAACGTGTACCTGCTCCCGGTAGCGCTCAGGAATCCACGGTGCAATGCGGCCAAAGCTCTCGACGATGGTGAAGGTGCCGTCGGCATTGCAGCGCGAAAGATAGCTGTTGATGTGCGCGTGGTGGGTGGCCGCATCCATCTCCACCCCACCTTGTGGCCCGGTGATGCGCACTTTTTCCAAGGCATCCACCAGCGCCTCTGCCTCAGCCGTGCCCGCCGCCGCCAGCGCGTTGGCGAAGGCGTGCACACACAGGTAGGTGCCCTCGCCAAAATTGGTCAGCACGCCATTGCCGTGGGGCCAGATGCCCGTGACACCGGGCTGGCGCAGCAGGCGCTGTTGGTAGCTGCGACTCTCTGCGGTGTCGAGCGACATGAAATAGCTGTTGCTGGAATAAAAGCCCTCACGGACTTGCGCCGGCAGCAGGCTCACCATCATTTCGTCGTAATGTCCCATCACCACCGCCATGCGCTTTTTCAGCCCCAGTTCAGTAAAGCGGGTCAGCAAGGTCATCTGGTCGCTGCCGGCAAAATAGGGCACAAACACGTCAGCACCAGAACGTGCCACCTGCGCCAGCAAGAGGTCGATGCTGGCGATATCGCAACCGATGGGCAGGTACTCCTCGCCGACGGTGTCGCCGCCCTGGCGCTGCAAAACACGCTTGGCGGCATCAATCGAGCCGCGCGGCCATTCGTAGTTGTTGCCGGCAAAGAACATTTTGAGACCGTAGCGGCGCGCCATGAACGGAATCATCTGGTCGATCTGCTGGTTGGGCAGTGCGGCAAAATTGAAAAAATAGCGCCCGCTGATGCTGCCTTCGTAAAACGAGAAATTAAGCAACGGAATTCGCTTGGGTTGCGCCACTTTCTCCGCGACGGCGATGCGCGAGTTCGACAGCAGATTGCCGATGATGGCGACGCAGCCATGTTCATCGATCAGACGAACGGCCGCCGGCACGGCGGTATCGGGCAAACTGCCGTCGTCCTCGATCACCAGTTGCAGATGTCGGCCGAGCACGCCACCGCGTTCATTGATTTCTTCGCAGGCAATGCGCGCCGCCCAAACAATTTCAGGGCCATAGATTTCAACGAGTCCGGTCAAGGGGGGCATTAAGCCGAGGCGGATTGAATCAGGCATGGTTCATTTGTCAAATTTGGGGCGTCGAACAGGCGAGCCAACGATGTTCGTCTTAATTGAGCAGCATTTTCCAAAATTCTATGTGCAGCTGTTGTAGACAAGGGGATCAACGACAACTTGTTGTTGGATTTCTCATCACTTGAGCACAACGACCTACTGACAAGGTCCGGCTGACGCCGCCCTAGCTAAACTCAGAAAAGTCTATGTGGTTGAGCCGGCCGGCCATCACTTTTGACGCGTCCGGTTGTTCTCTGCCCGTGGCCACCCTTGCGAAATGGCAAGATGCCACCAGTTCTCAAGCCCGCCCCCGATGTATTGAGTTCCGTTTGGGTCAAGTCAATAACCCTGAATGCTGCGACCCACCGCATTGTTTACCCCCTCAAGAAAGCCCTCCCATGTCTGAACTTCTCGACAAGCTTGAATGGCGCTACGCCACCAAAAAAATGAACCCTGCCAAGACCGTGCCGCAGGACAAGGTTGACCGCATTGTTGAAGCCGCTCGCCTGGCTCCCACCTCCAGCGGTTTGCAGCCGTTTGAGGTCATTGTGGTCACCAACCCGGCAGTGCGCGCGCAGATCAAACCAATCGCCTGGAACCAGGGCCAGATTACCGATGGTTCGCACCTGCTGGTGTTTGCCGCTTGGGACAACTACACCGCCGAGCGCATCAACGCCATGTTCGACCTGACCAACGCCCAGCGTGGGGGTGCCAACGAAGGCTGGGAAGCCTACCGCCAGAAGCTGCTGGCGGCCTACCCGCCACGTCAGCCCCAAGTCAACTTTGAACACGCTGCCCGCCAGGCCTACATTGCGCTGGGTGCTGCCTTGATTGCTGCTGCCTTTGAAGAAGTGGATGCAACCCCGATGGAAGGCTTTGACCCGGCAGCGCTGGACCAGATTCTGGACTTGAAGGCGCGTGGCCTGCGCAGCGTGGCCATCGTGCCGCTGGGCTACCGTGAAGCCGACCAAGACTGGCTGGTGAACCTGAAAAAGGTGCGCCGCCCGCGCAATCAGTTTGTCAGCGAGGTCAAATAAGTCCGTTCAAAGCGCTGCCAGGGCAATCAGTCTCTGACGGCCAGGTTTGGTGTGCGCGGGTCGGCTCGCTGTATTACCTGATGTACGCCATCGGACACGGCTTGCCCGAGGGGCTGGCGTTACAACTGATCCAACTCACACTGATTGTGGTGACGATGTCGATCCTGATGCACGGCATCAGCGTCAAGCCGCTGCTGGGCCAGTTCTGGCGCAGGGGGCAAGCCCGACCGGATCGAGCCGATGTCTAGTGCGTCAGGTGTGGGTCGACGAGTTTCTTTAGAAATATTATTCCGATAGCAGCTAACGCTTGTATCGAAAGGGCTATAGGCCGATTGGTTATAAATTGTCAATGGCACCCAACCCCGTTGTCTGGTAGCCGACCATACCTTGGGTCTGCATCCGGCCCAAAGGCATCATTTTTTGGCCCAGCGGGCCTG
>JAIFMT010000128.1 GCA_020048295.1 Rhodoferax sp. | reverse complement strand
ATATGCCATGCGGCATGACCCGACGACGGTACCGGGGCAGATTTATGCCGGTTTGCGCCATATGATCGGTGTGCGTCAGCACCTGCCAGCGTTTCAGGGCGGTGCGCTGGCTCCGTTTGACACCCGGCACAAGTCAGTGCTGGGTTACCTGCGCGGCCAAGCCCCGGCGCGGGTGCTGGTGCTGGCCAACTTCAGCGAACATGTGCAAACACTGCCCGCCGATTTGATGTCAGCCTTGCCCGTGCAGGCCACCGACCTGATCAGCACGCTCGGTTTTAACCTGCGTGAACCCCTGGTGCTGCAGGCTTACCAAACCGTCTGGCTGCCGGTGTGAGTAGCCGGTCTTGCTGCAGCAGCGCGCTGATAGTGCGCACCGAGCAGGAACTTTGCCAGCGCGACGGGCAAATGGTTCAGCCCGGTGATTCGACAAAAATTTAAGTGTTTTAGTGCTCTAGCCCTTATTCAGAAAGCGCTAATAGCTATTATAAATATAGCTATTCAGGTTGGCCAGGTAGAGCCTTGCTCGGGCACCTGGGCACGCCAGCCGAGTTCGCGGTGGATGCGCGCGCGCAAGGTGTCGGCCGGACCGGCTTCACCATGCACGATATAGACCTGATCCGGCGCTTGCGGCAGGGTGCGCAGCCAGGCCAGCAACTGGTTGGCATCGGCGTGCGCCGAGGCCGACTGCAATTGCACCACTTCAGCGTTGACTTCGACATCGCGGCCATGAATGCGCACGGTTTTGTGACCGCTGGCCAATGTGTCGCCGCGCGTGCCGGGCGCTTGGTAGCCGGTCAGGATGATCATGTTGCGGTGGTCGCCCGCGTAGTGCGCCAGGTGGTGCAGCACGCGCCCGCCGGTGGCCATGCCGCTGGCCGACAAAATGACCATTGGGCCGTGACGCGCGGCCAGCGCGCGTGATTCGTCGGTGCTTTGGATCATGGTGGCGCAATGCGTCAGGGCTTGGGTATCCTGCTTGCTCAAACGGTGCTCGCCGGGGTGGTGTTCAAACAGATGGGTGGTGTGCACGGCCATCGGGCTGTCGAGAAACACCGGCAGCGAGGAAGGCAACTCGCCTTTTAACTTGAGCAGATGAATGGCGTGCAGCAGCGCTTGCGCCCGACCCACGGCGAATACCGGCACCACCGCCACGCCGCCGCGCTTGGCCACCCGCTGCAAAGCCGGCGCCAACTCAAGCAAAATATTTTCCACCGGATGGATTCGGTCACCGTAAGTGGATTCGATCAACACCGTGTCTGCTGCTGGCGCGTCGGCGGGCGGGCTCATGAGCAGATCGTCGGGGCGGCCCAGATCACCAGAAAACAGGATGCGCCGCCCGGCCACCTCCAGCAGAATGCTGGCGGCCCCCAGAATGTGTCCGGCCGGTGAAAAGGTGGCCTTCCAGCCGGGCAGCGGCGAAAACGTCTTGCCAAAATCAACCGCCTTGATCAGGGGCAACGCATCCAGCGCGTCTTGCCGGGTGTACAGGGGCAGGGCAGGGCTGTGCTTTGAGAACTTGTGCCGATTGGCAAAGTCGGCATCTTCTTCCTGGATATGGCCACTGTCGGGCAGCAGGATGCGGCACAGATCGCGCGTGGCAGGGGTTGCGAAGATCGGGCCGGCAAAGCCCTCTTTGACCAACAGCGGCAAATAGCCACTGTGATCGAGGTGGGCGTGGGTGAGCAGCAGGGCGGTGATGTGGTTAGGCGCTACGCTCAAGGGGCTCCAGTTGCGCAGCCGCAACTGCTTGTATCCCTGAAACAGCCCGCAATCCACCAGCAGCTTGTGGTCCTCGTGTTTGACCAGGTATTTCGAGCCGGTGACCGTGCCCGCACCGCCCAAAAATGTAATGCTGACACCCATGTGTTGTTCTCCTGATGGGGACGAAAAAAAACCGTGCAATTCGGGGCGAACTGCACGTTGTGATTGTGCGGATTTTCTATCCCGTCGCGTGTTGCGCTCTGGCTAGCTGAAAAAGCTCTTTAGCCGGTCGGTCCAACTGTCACCGGATGGCGAATGTTTGCTGCCGCCTTTTTTCAGCGATTCGTCGAGCTCGCGCAGCAGCTTGCGCTGGTGCTCGGTGAGTTTGACTGGTGTCTCGATCAGGATGTGGCAGTACAAATCCCCAGCGTAGCTGGAACGCACGCCCTTGATGCCCTTGCCGCGCAGGCGGAACTGCTTGCCGGTTTGTGTGCCTTCTGGGATGTCAATGGCGGCCTTGCCGGCCAGCGTGGGCACGTCAATCTCACCGCCCAGGGTCGCGGTGATGATGCTGATGGGGACCGAACAATGCAGGTCGTCACCATCGCGCTCAAAGATGTCGTGCTTTTTGAGCCGGATCTCGATGTATAGGTCGCCCGGTGGGCCGCCGTTGGTGCCCGGCTCGCCATTGCCGGCGCTGCGGATGCGCATGCCACCGTCGATGCCGGCCGGAATTTTGACTTCGAGCGTCTTTTGCTTCTTGATCTTGCCCTGGCCGTGGCAGGCCGGGCAGGGCTCGGGGATGACCTTGCCGGTGCCACGGCAGGTGGGGCAGGTTTGCTGCACGCTAAAGAAGCCCTGGCGCATTTGCACCGAGCCACTGCCACCGCAGGTGCCGCAAGATTTGACCTGAGTACCGGGTTTGGCACCGCTGCCGTGGCAGGTATCGCACGCGTCCCAACTGGGAATGCGTATTTGAGCATCCTTGCCCTGGGCGGCTTCTTCCAGGGTGACTTCCATCGCGTAGCTCAGGTCGCTGCCACGATAGACTTGGCGCCCACCCCCTGCGCGGCCACGCTGCTGGCCGAACATGTCGCCAAAAATATCCCCAAAAGCTTCGGCAAAACCACCATAGGCTTCTGCACCACCCGGGCCGCCGCGCATGTTCGGGTCAACCCCGGCAAAGCCGTGCTGGTCATACGCCGCACGCTTTTGCGGATCAGACAGCATTTCGTAGGCTTCCTTGGACTCCTTGAACTTTTCTTCAGCGGCCTTGGCAGCCTCACCCTGGTTGCGATCAGGGTGGTGCTTCATCGCGTGCTTGCGGTAAGCCTTCTTGATTTCGTCTTCTGAGGCGTTTTTGGGAACCCCCAAGACCTCGTAGTAATCTCTTTTAGCCATGATCTATTCTTGCCTGGTTTCAATACAAACGCCGCGTTGAAGCCAAAGGGCGATCAACGCGGCGCGAGTTGCGGGTGTCAACAACAGGGTTGAGCCCCGGGCTTAGGGCTTTTTGACCTCTTTGACTTCGGCATCGACGACATTGTCATCCTGGGCGGCGCTGCTGCCTTGGCCGCTGGCGTGCGAGGCGTCGCCACCTCCGGTTGACTGGGCGGCAGCTTCCTTGGCCTGCATGTCGGCATACACCTTTTCGCCGAGCTTCTGGCTGGCGGCCATCAGTGCTGCGCTCTTGCTTTCAATATCTGCCTTGTCGCTGCCTTTGAGTGCCGTTTCCAGGTCTTTAATGGCCGACTCGATCTTTTCCTTTTCGCCGGCATCGATCTTGTCGCCGTATTCGGTCAGGCTCTTTTTCACGCTGTGGACACTGGCCTCCGCCTGGTTTTTGGCTTGCACCATTTCGAGTTTTTTCTTGTCGTCAGCGGCGTTGAGTTCGGCATCTTTCACCATTTGCTGAATTTCAGCTTCGGTCAGGCCGGAATTGGCCTTGATGGTGATCTTGTTCTCTTTGCCAGTGCCCTTGTCCTTGGCTCCCACATGCAAGATGCCGTTGGCATCAATGTCAAACGACACTTCAATCTGCGGCAAGCCGCGCGGCGCCGGCGGAATGCCTTCGAGGTTGAATTCGCCAAGCAACTTGTTGCCCGAGGCAATTTCACGCTCACCCTGGAATACCTTGATGGTCACGGCCGGCTGGTTGTCATCGGCGGTCGAGAAGGTTTGCGCAAACTTGGTCGGGATGGTGGTGTTCTTGGTGATCATCTTGGTCATCACACCGCCCAGCGTTTCAATGCCCAGGCTCAACGGTGTCACGTCAAGCAGCAGCACGTCCTTGCGGTCACCGCTGAGCACCTGGCCCTGGATGGCCGCGCCCACCGCCACGGCTTCATCAGGATTCACGTCCTTGCGAGGCTCTTTGCCAAATAGCTCCTTGACCTTCTCCTGCACTTTGGGCATGCGGGTCATGCCGCCGACCAGAATCACGTCGTGAATGTCGCCCACGCTCACGCCCGCATCCTTGATGGCGGTGCGGCAGGGGGCGATGGTGCGCTCAATCAGGTCATCCACCAGCGACTCCAGTTTGGCACGCGTCAGCTTGATATTGAGGTGCTTCGGACCGGAGGCGTCGGCGGTGACATAGGGCAGGTTGATGTCGGTTTGCGAGCTGCTGGACAACTCGATCTTGGCTTTTTCAGCAGCTTCCTTCAACCGCTGCAGGGCCAGCACGTCTTTGCCCAGGTCAACGCCTTGTTCTTTCTTGAACTCGGCAATGATGTGGTCGATGATGCGCTGGTCAAAGTCCTCACCGCCCAGAAAGGTGTCACCGTTGGTGGACAGCACTTCGAACTGCTTTTCGCCTTCGACATCGGCAATTTCAATGATGGAGATGTCAAACGTGCCACCCCCGAGGTCATACACGGCAATCTTGCGGTCGCCCTTTTCGGTTTTGTCCAGGCCAAAGGCCAGTGCGGCAGCGGTGGGTTCGTTGATGATGCGCTTGACTTCCAGGCCGGCAATGCGGCCTGCGTCCTTGGTCGCCTGGCGCTGGGCATCGTTGAAGTAGGCAGGCACGGTGATGACGGCTTCGGTGACGGCTTCACCGAGGTAGTCTTCCGCCGTTTTCTTCATCTTGCGCAGCACATCAGCGCTGATCTGCTGCGGTGCCAGGCGGTTGCCACGCACTTCCACCCAGGCATCGCCGTTGTCGGCAGCAGCGATCTTGAAAGGCATCAGGTCGATGTCTTTTTGCACTTCTTTCTCAGAAAATTTGCGGCCAATCAGGCGCTTGACGGCGTACAACGTGTTTTTCGGATTGGTCACAGCCTGGCGCTTGGCCGAGGCACCCACCAGCACTTCGCCATCTTCTTGGTAAGCAATGATGGAGGGCGTGGTGCGCGCGCCTTCAGCGTTTTCAATGACCTTGGGGGTGTTGCCTTCCATGACAGCCACGCAGCTGTTGGTCGTGCCCAGATCGATGCCAATGATTCTTCCCATGATTTTTCCTTAAAAGTTTGAGCAACAGCGGTGGCCTGTCTGACAGGTTGCGGGCTGCGCCGCGAGGGTTTTTGAAATTCGGATGTGCGTAACGTGTGGGTCATTTGCCGCTTTTCAAGCGCGGCCAAAGACTTATTTCGGCGCTGAAACGGTGACCAATGCAGGGCGCAGCACGCGATCGGAAATCAGGTAACCTTTTTGTAGCACCGTCACCACGCTGTTGGCTTCCTGGTCCGACGGCACCACGCTGATCGCCTGATGTTGGGCGGGGTCAAACTTGGCTCCGGCGGCTGGGTTGATGGCGATGACCTTGTTGCGCTCCAGCGCCGCCAGCAGTTGACGCAACGTGGCTTGTGCACCTTCACGAATCACTTCGAGTGTCGCGTCTTTGGCGTTCAGGCCGGCCTCTAGGCTGTCGAGTACCGGCAACAGGCTGTCGGCAAAGCTTTCCACGGCAAACTTGCGGGCTTTGGAGATTTCATCCTCGGCGCGGCGGCGAGCATTTTCGGTGTCAGCCTTGGCACGCAAGAACTGGTCGGCCATTTCGGCACCTTTGGCTTGCGCCAGGGCCAGATCAGCCTGGCATTTGCTCAGTGCCTCGGCCGCGTAATTGGCCATGGTGTCGGTGATGTTCTGGCTGTCCTGCTGACTGGGCGTCTGGGCCTGCGATTGGGCAGGCGGGAGTTCGCTGCCGGTGTTTTGCGGAGTTGAATCAATCATTCGGGGGTGGCGTAAAGACAAAGATGGCAGGACATGACGGTATCCACCGGGTTTTCAAGAGCCCGGGCGAAAAAAATACAGCCTATCAGCGAATACCGAGCAGTTCGACCTCAAATTTCAAAGTGGCGTTGGGTGGAATGACGCCACCCGCACCGCGGGCACCATAGCCGAGCGCGGGGGGAATAATCAGGGTGCGAACGCCGCCAACCTGCATGCCGGCCACACCTTCATCCCAGCCCTTGATGACCATGCCTGCGCCCAGGTTGAAGACAAACGGGCTCTGGCGGTCTTTGCTGGAGTCGAATTTTTTACCCTGAATGCCATCCTGGTATAGCCAGCCGGTGTAGTGAACGGTTACCTCTTGCCCGCTGGCGGCGGTCGCACCAGTGCCGATGGTGGTGTCTTCAAATTCAAGTCCGGAAGGTGTGGTGGTCATGGAAGTTGGGGGTGGTGGTTGCTGGAACTGGGGTGGGTATGCGATGTCTCAGACCACCGCCTTTTTGGCCTGGCTGTTGGCCCATTTGGTGGCAAAGGCAGACAGGTCACCCATGCGTTTGAGCAAATCTGCACCTGATGGGGTAACCAGATAGCCTTTGTTCGCGTGATCGATCAGGCTGGCTTCACGCAGTTCCTTGAGGCGCGTGTTGAGCGTGTTGGGGGTGATGCCACCGACTGCGTCCTGCAAGTGGCGAAAGGTCTGGGGATGGCCGTCACGCAGCGCCCACAGCACGCGAATGGCGTAACGTGACTCAAGCAGACTCAGCAGTTGGCTGATGGCAACATTTTCTTTTGAACTCATGGGTTGGATCTCCTTTGGGGTTTGGCAATCAGGCGAAAGAAGCAAGGTTCGGGCGGAGCAGCTTCAGGGCGACGCGCGATGGCTTGGCATGCAAATTTTTCAAACTATAGCGCAAAATTTGCCGTGCGCTACATGTTTTGTAGCTATGTGAGCACAATGGTTCGCGCAAAATGCAAAAAATTTGACTTGCCACCTGCCACTTGTGCTGCTAACGTTTAACTTTCAAGTCTCTTAACCCGGGTGCGGCATCTTTATGATTATCAACTTTGAACAGGTTCACAACTATTTTGAGCGGCTGGTGTTTGAGGATGTCGCCAGGTTTGCGGCTGACTACCCCGACTACACCGCCGACATGCTGGCCGATGTGGCCTGTGTGGCGCTTAACCGTTTGCCGCCGCGTTATGTGCGCCATGATGTGGACATGATGTTTTACCTGACCGAAAAAGAGCGCCACAGCCTCGACGAGGCGATTCGCGAGGCGCTGGATTTTTCTTTCACCTTTGTTGGCCAGCGCATGGCCAAGCGGATTCGCACCGCCTGACCACGCCTGTTGCGGCGGTGCGCGTCAAACTGCCCGCAGCGCTTGCTCCAGGTCTTCGAGCAGGTCGTCAATGTGCTCAATGCCCACCGACAGGCGCACCATGTCGGGCTTGACCCCGGCTTTGGCCAGTTCATCGGGCCCGAGTTGCCGGTGCGTGGTGGAGGCCGGGTGGCACGCCAGCGACTTGGCGTCGCCAATGTTGACCAGCCGGGTAAACAATTTCAGTGCGTCCTGAAAGCGCGCGCCGGCTTGCAGGCTGTCGGTGGCGTTCAGGCCAAAGCTGATGATGCCCGAGGCGCGCCCGCCCAGGTATTTTTGCGCGTGGGCATGGTCAGGGTGATCGGGCAGGCCAGCGTAATTGACCCAACCCACCTGGCTGTGGTTTTGCAGATAGCTGGCCACCTTGAGCGCGTTGTCGCAAATGCGGTCCATGCGCAGCGCCAGGGTTTCGATGCCCTGCAAAATCTGGAATGCCGCCATGGCGCTGAGTGCCGCACCCATGTTGCGCAGCGGCACCACCCGCGCGCGGCCAATGTAGGCGGCCGCCCCGAGCGCCTCGGTATAGACCACGCCGTGGTAGCTGACATCGGGCTCGCTCAGGCGCTTGAAGCGTTTGGCGTTGTCGGCCCAGGGGAATTTG
>JAIFMT010000075.1 GCA_020048295.1 Rhodoferax sp. | reverse complement strand
CTTTTGTGTGGCGTGGCCGACGGTGTAAAAAATCGCCGATTTGACCAGTGAATGCACCGTCATGTGCAGCAACCCGGCAAAGTTGGCCAAGGGCGATGCCATGCCAAAGGCAAAAGTGATCAGCCCCATGTGTTCGATGCTGGAGTAGGCAAACATGCGCTTGACGTCTTTTTGCCGCGAGATGAAAAACGCCGCCACCACCACCGACAAGAGGCCAAAGCCCATCATCAATTCACCGGCCATGGCGTTGCCCAACGCGCCGTCGGTCAGCACCTTGACGCGCAGCACCGCGTACATGGCCACATTGAGCAGCAAGCCCGACAGCACCGCTGACACCGGCGTGGGTCCCTCGGCATGGGCGTCGGGCAGCCAGCTGTGCAGGGGAACCAGACCAATCTTGGTGCCGTAGCCCACCAGCAAAAACACAAACGCCAGCGAGATGATGGTCGGGTCGAGCTGGCCCTTGATGGCGGCCAGATCAGTCCACAGCAGCGTGGCACCGTGTACGCCCAGCACCTTGTCGGCCGCCATGTACAGCAGCACTGTGCCAAACAGCGCCTGGGCGATGCCGACACCGCACAAAATGAAATATTTCCACGCCGCCTCCAGGCTGGCTGCGGTGCGATACACGCTGACCAGCAGCACCGTGGTGAGCGTGGCCGCTTCCATCGCCACCCAGACGATGCCCAGATTGTTGGTGGTCAGGCCCAGCAGCATGGTGAAGCTGAACAGCTGGTACATCGCGTGGTACAGGCGCATGCGGCTGGGGGTCATCTTGCCGTGGTCTTGTTCAATGCGCATGTAGGGGCGCGAAAAAATCGCCGTGGTCAGGCTGACAAAGGCGGTCAGCGTGACCAGAAAGACATTCAGTGGGTCGATGTAGAACTGCTTGTCCCAAATGAATTCCGGGCCTTCGTTGATGACTTGCGCGGTCATGAAGCAGGCCGCCAGAAAAGTGGCTGCGCTGAACGCCACGTTCACATCGCGTGCCCAGGGGCGATGCCCGGTCAGCGCCAGCGCCAGGCCGCCGAGCAAGGGAATGCCTAAAACAAGGTACAGCGCGTTCATGCTCAGTCTTCCTTGAGCACTTCAAGGTGGTGGATGTCGAGACTGTCGAATTTTTCGCGTATCTGGAACATGAACACGCCCAGGATCAGCACGCCCACCAGCACGTCCAGGGCAATGCCAAATTCGACAATCATCGGCATGCCGTTGGTGACGGTGGTGGCGGCAAAGATCAGCCCGTTTTCCATTGATAAAAAGCCAATCACCTGCGGCACCGCCTTGCTGCGGGTGATCATCATCATGAACGACAGCATCACGCAGGCCAGCGCAATGCCCAGCGCACCGCCGGCCACCGAGCTTGACAGGCGCGACACCGGCAGCGCCAGACTGAAGGCAAAAATCACCAGCCCGATGCCCACCAGCAGGGTGGTGGGAATGTTGAGCAGGGTTTCCACGTCCCAGCGCACGTTGAGCTGGCGGATCAGGCGCTGCAGCATCCAAGGAATGAACAGCACCTTGAGCACCAGTGTGAGTGCGCCCGAGACATACAAATCGGGCTGCTGCGTGACGTAACCAATCAAGAACGAGGCCGCCACCAGCGCCGCACCCTGCAGCATGAACAGATTGATCAGCGAGACGATGCGCCGCTGCGAGATCATGGCAAACGACAGCAACAGGATCAGCGTGGCAAACAGGTTGATGAGCTGGGGGGCAAACTTGATCATGGCGAGTTAGCCCACACCCAGCAGCACGTTGACCAGCAGGCCGATCACCGCCAGCAAAAAGGCGGTGCCCAAAAACTCGGGGACGCGAAAAATTCGCATCTTGGCACTGGCGGTTTCGATCATCGCCAGCAACAGGCCACCGATGGCCAGCTTGAGGACCAGCACCGGAAATGCCAGCAGCAGTGCCAGTGGCGAATTGGCCTCGGCCACACCCCACGGGAAAAACAGCGCCAGGCCAATGCACGAGTAGGCAAACAGCTTCAGGCTGGCCGCCCACTCCAGCAGCGCCAGATGGCGGGCTGAATATTCCAGAATCATCGCCTCATGGATCATGGTGAGTTCCAGGTGTGTGTCGGGGTTATCCACCGGCACGCGGGCGTTTTCAGCCAGCGACACCATGGTGAAGGCCACTCCGGCGAGCAGCAGGCTGGGGTAAATCATCAGGTCGCGGTGCGCCAGCGTTTCGACAATGGCCGTCAGCGAGGTGGATCGGGTGATCATGGAGGCGCAAAACAGCACCATCAGCAAGGCGGGCTCGGCCAGAAAGCCCACCAGCATCTCGCGCCGTGCCCCCAGCGTGCCAAAGGCGGTGCCAATGTCCATCGCCGCCAGCGAAATGAACACCCGCGCCAGCGCAAACAGTCCCACCAGCGCTATGGCATCGGCGGCGGGCGACAGCGGCAGGTCGGTGGACAGCGTCGGGATGATGGCGCATGCCAGCAGCATGCAGCCAAAAATCAGATACGGGGCCACCCGGTACAAGGACGAGGCGTGCTCAGCCATCAGCGACTCTTTGTTGAACAGCTTGTGCAGCATGCGGTAGGGCTGCAGCACGCCAGGGGCGGATTTGTTTTGCAGCCAGTGGCGGCACTGGTTGACCCAGCCCGAGAGCAGCGGGGCCAGCAGCAGCGCCGTCAGCAGCGCTGCCAGCTGCGAAAAAATGCCCAAAGCGGTCATCGTCTCGTTCATCGTTTCACCACCAGCAGCACCACGATCAGCGTGGCAAAGCTGTACATCAGATAGACCGCAATGCGGCCTTGCTGCAGCAGCCCGACCCATTTCGAGATGCGCTCCACCCCCCGTGCCAGCGGCAGATACAGCGCGTGCCACAACGGGTCTTCCACCGTGACGCGGTAGCTGGGCTCAGTATCAAAGGCGCTGGGCAGTTGCTTGGTCATGCGGAAAAATGGCGAAAAAATGCGCCGGATCGGGTGGCCAAAACCCTCGGCCGTGTCTTGCATGCGCGCGGTTTGCCAGGGGTGGCCGCAGTCCCACGGCGGCACCCGGCGCAGGCGGCCGTGGTAGAGCCAGCGCACCAGCCAGAATGACAGGCCATAGGTGCACACAATGCCCAGGAAAAAGACCGCCGGCGCGTAACTCGCGCGCTCGGCATTCACCGGCACCAGCAGCCAGCCGCTGTCGGCCACGGTATGCGCCAGCCCGCCGTGCACCAGCATGCGCGTCACCGGGTCGATCAGCGCGATCATGTGGTTGGGAAACAGCCCCAGCAGCACGCAGCCCGCCACCAGCCACAGCATGCCCAGGCGCTCCCAGTGGCCGGCATCGCGGGCGTGTTCCAGCTTTTCTTCGCGCGGCTGGCCCAGGAAGATCACGCCAAAATACTTCACCATGGTGAAGCCCGAGAGCGCGGCAATCAGCGCAATCAGCGCCGCCATCACCGGCACCAGCATGTCCAGCGAGGTGTTGGGCAGTCCGGTGGTGAACAAAAAGCTTTGCAGCAGCAGCCATTCGGCGACAAAACCGCCAAACGGCGGCAACCCGGCGCAGGCCAGCGCACCCACCAGCGTTGGCCAGGCCACCCACGGCATGAAGCGGATCAGCCCGCCGAGTTTGCCCAGACTGCGCTCGCCGGTGGCGTGCAGCACTGCGCCAGTGCTGCAAAACAGCAGGCTTTTGAAAAATGCGTGGCTGATCATGTGGTACAGCGCAGCGGTGAGCGCCAGCGCTGCAAAGGCGTGCATTGAATAGCTGGAAAACAGCAGCGACAAACCAATGCCTGCGCACATCAGCCCGATGTTTTCGATGGAGGAATATGCCAGCAAACGCTTCATCTCCACCTGCACGGTGGAAAATACCACGCCAAACAGCGCCGTGGCCAGGCCCAACCCCATCAGCAGCACGCCCCACCACCAGATGCGGGTTTGCAGCAGATCAAACGCGACCCGCAACAATCCATAGAGCGCAATTTTCAGCATCACGCCACTCATCAGCGCTGAAAAAGGTGAGGGCGCTGCCGGGTGCGCCTCGGGCAGCCAGGCGTGCATGGGTAGCAAGCCCGCCTTGGCGCCAAAACCAAACACAGCCAATACAAACGCCACTGAACCCCAGAACGGTGTCAGGTTTTGCTGACGCATGTTGGCGAAGGTGTAGTCGCCGGTGCCCGCCTGCAGCAGGCCAAAGCACAGCAAAATCCCCAGCGCCCCCACATGCGCCACCAGCATATACAGGTAGCCGGCCTGGCGGATCTGCGCATGTCGGTGGTTGGCCAGCACCAGAAAGAAAGAGGACAGCGCCATGGTTTCCCACATCACCATGAACATGTAGGCATCGTCGGCCAGCACCAGCAGCACGATGCTGGCCAGAAAAACGTGGTATTCCAGACAAATCAGGCCCGGGGGTGTGCCTTCGCCGTGCCTGAAATAGCCGGCTGCAAACACCGACACGCCAGCAGAGACACCACCAATCAACAGCAGGAAAAAGCTCGCCAGGCTGTCAAGCCGCAAATGAAACGGAAGTTGCGGCAGTCCCAGCGGCAGCACGGCAGTTTGCGGCCCGGCAAACGCCGCACTCAGTGCCACCGCCATCAGCACCACCGACATCAGCGCGCCCGCTGGAAACAGCACCACCGCCACCCAGCGCAGCCGGCGCAGGGCTGCCACCCCAGCCAATCCGATCAGCAACCAGCCAAGCACAACGACCAATACCCAGTCGAGTGGGACCCAGGTCGCGGGGTGAAAAGGGCTGCTGATCAAAAACTGACTCCGATTCGACGCATTTTTCTTTCTGGGCTTGAATGAAAACATGCAACGCACAGGCTTGCGGTTAAACGTGGCGGCGCTGAGCGCAGATATTACACCCGGCATTTGTCAGTCCCCAGCAACACCAGGTCGCCATGTGAGGTGCGCTACCGGGAAAGAGTCGTCTGCCCGGTGATCCACCTCAAGCTGGCGTGGTGCTGCCATGGCAACGCGCAGGGCTAAAATCCATGCAAAAGGCGCAACACCATGAATATTTTTTACCGTCCCAAATACGAATCTGACGTGACCCAGTTCCTGGCCGAACTCAAGGCCAAGAAGCCAGAGCTCGAAGCTGGCCAGCGCCTGGGCCGCAGCCTGCTGTGGGATCTGCCGGTGGACCGCGATGCCTGGCGCGAGTACCGCGCCGCCCAAGTGGCACAAAAGCCTTATGTCTATCAGACCACCGGAAAATAGCCTATTCTTTGACCTCTAGCCCTTTCTTTATAAGCGCTAGTAGCTATAGTTGTTGTAGTTAATCAAAGATTCGATGCTTGCTTCGACCGCATCGGTCAGCGTTGATCCTTCCGATCAATTCAGCATGCCCAGCGCCGTTGACCAGGTTGCGGTGGCGCGTTTGTATGGTGAGCCATTGTTTGCCATGCCGCACGATCTGTATATCCCGCCCGATGCCCTGGAAGTGTTTCTGGAGGCGTTTGAGGGCCCGCTGGATTTACTGCTGTACCTGATTCGCAAGCAGAATTTCAACATCCTTGATATTCCGATGGCCGGCCTGACGCGCCAATACATGAGCTATGTGGACGAAATCCGGCATCGCAATCTGGAACTGGCAGCCGACTATCTGCTGATGGCCGCGATGCTGATTGAAATCAAGTCGCGCATGTTGCTGCCTCCCAAACCTGCTGCACCTGGCGAGGAAGTGCAAGATCCGCGCGCCGAATTGGTACGCCGCTTGCTTGAGTACGAGCAAATGAAGCAAGCAGCGGCGCATTTGAATGCGTTGCCCCAATTAGGCCGAGATTTTTTGACAGCCCAGGTAACAATCGAACAGTCGTTGCAGCCACGTTTTCCCGAAGTCACCGTGGAAGATTTGCAGCAAGCCTGGGCCGCCGTGCTGCGGCGTGCCAAACTGGTACAGCACCACCGGATTACCCGAGAAGAGTTGTCGGTGCGGGAACACATGAGCCTGCTGCTCAAGCGGCTGCAAGGCCGGCGCTTTGTTGAGTTTGAGGCGCTGTTTGACCCTGGCCGAGGCATGCCGGTGCTGGTGGTGACTTTTATTGCCCTGCTGGAACTGGCCAAAGAGACCTTGATTGATATCACCCAGGCAGAAGCGTTTGCGCCTATCTATGTGCGGCTGGCCTACACGCCGACTTAAGTTTTAACATCCACCCCATGACACCCAAAAAACCCAATCTTGCCAAATCTACCGAGTCACTGACTTTTGACGTGCTGATTGTCGGCAGCGGCCTGGCGGGCTTAAGCGCCGCGCTGTTGCTGGCACCCACCAAAAAAGTGGCAGTCATCACCAAACGTGCCGTGTCTGAGGGCTCCAGCGGCTGGGCACAGGGCGGTATTGCTGCCGTTTGGAACAAGGACGACAGCTTTGCCGCTCACATTCACGACACACAGATTGCCGGCGCCGGCCTGTGCGATCTGGAGGCCACGCGTTTTGTGGTGGAAAACGCGCCCCACGCCATTGCCTGGCTGCAAAGCATGGGCGTGCCGTTTTCGGAAGAAGCGGCTGGCCAGTTGCACTTGACACGCGAGGGTGGCCACAGCGCCCGGCGCATCGTGCATGTGACCGATGCCACCGGCGCTGCGGTGCAGAAGACGCTGATCGATGCGGTGCTGAAAACTCCCAACATCACGCTGTTTGAGCAGCACACGCTGGTGGATTTGATCACCACCGAAAAGCTGGGCTTGGGCGGCAAGCGCTGTCTTGGGCTGTACGCGCTGGACAGTGCCACCGAGCAGGTGATCACGTTTGAAGCGCCACAAACCATTCTCGCCACCGGCGGGGCCGGCAAGGTGTATCTGTACACCACCAACCCCGACACCGCCACCGGGGACGGCATTGCGGCGGCCTGGCGCGCTGGTTGCCGGGTGCAAAACATGGAGTTCATCCAGTTTCACCCCACCTGCCTGTACCACCCGCACGCCAAAAGTTTTTTGATCAGCGAAGCGGTGCGCGGTGAAGGCGGGCGGCTGTTGTTGCCCGACGGCACCCGTTTCATGCCGCAGCACGATCCTCGGCTGGAACTGGCGCCGCGTGACGTGGTGGCTCGCGCCATTGACTTCGAGATGAAAAAGGGCGGTTTTGACTGCGTCTATCTGGACATCTCGCACCAACCCTTGGGCTTTTTGCAAGAGCATTTCCCCAACATCTACGCGCGCTGCCTGGAACTCGGCATCGACATCAGCAAACAGCCCATTCCTGTGGTGCCAGCGGCGCACTACACCTGTGGCGGTGTGCTGGCCGACCTGCATGGCCGCACCGATGTGCAAGGGCTGTACGCGATTGGCGAGACCGCCTGCAGTGGCCTGCATGGTGCCAACCGGCTGGCCAGCAATTCGCTGGTGGAATGCATGGTGTTTGCTCAGGCCACCACCAACGACATCGCGCAGGCGCAAGACGGTGCCAGCGCCAAATTGCCCGCCTGGGACGACAGCCGCGTGATTGATGCCGATGAGACGGTGGTGATCTCGCACAACTGGGACGAATTGCGCCGCTTCATGTGGGACTACGTGGGCATTGTGCGCACCAACAAGCGTCTGGAGCGCGCGGCGCACCGCATTGCCTTGTTGCAAGATGAAATCCAGGAGTTCTACGCCAATTTCCAGGTCACCCGCGACCTGCTGGAACTGCGCAACCTGGTGCAGGTGGCTGACCTGATTGTGCGCAGCGCCCAAGCGCGTCATGAGAGCCGTGGCCTGCATTTCAGCCGCGATTACCCCGACCTGCTGCCCGAGGCGATTCCCACCATTTTGAGTCCCAGGCCGTAAGTTGGCGGATCGGGTGGCTGGGTTAGACTCGCCCGCACTTTTTTGGGGAACGTCCTTATGAATCAACCCGCTGCCCAGAACGCCACGCCTTACGGCACATTGCCCACCGCCAGCAACCCGGCCACCCGCAAGCCGGTGAGCTTGCCGCGCTTGCTGGAGATGCACGCGCGCGGCGAAAAGATCGCCATGCTCACCGCTTACGATGCCACCTTTGCGGCAGTCGCCGATGCCGCTGGGGTGGATTGCATTCTGGTGGGTGATTCGCTGGGCATGGTGTGCCAGGGATTGAGCAGCACCGTGGGTGTGGCGCTTGACACCATGCGCTACCACGTCGAGAGCGTCACCCGCGGCATGCGCCGGGTGCAGGGCACCGCCTGGATCATTGGCGACCTGCCGTTTGGCAGCTACCACGAGTCCAAAGAACAGGCGCTGCGCAGTGCCGCCGTTCTGATGCAGGCCGGTGCGCACATGGTCAAGTTGGAGGGGGGTGGCTGGACCGCCGACACCGTGCGCTTTCTGGTGCAGCGCGGCATTCCGGTGTGTGCACACCTGGGGCTGACACCGCAAACCGTGCATGCGCTGGGCGGCTACCGGGTGCAGGGCAAAACCGCCGAGTCGGCCACGCTGCTCAAACAGCAGGCGCACGAACTGCAAGAGGCCGGTGCGGCGCTGCTGGTGTTGGAGATGGTGCCGGGTGCCCTGTCTGCCGAGCTCACCGCCGAGTTGCCGCACTGCCCGACGATTGGCATTGGTGCGGGCAACGGCACCGCCGGGCAGGTGCTGGTGCTGCACGACATGCTGGGGCTCAACCTGGGCAAGACCCCCAAGTTTGTGCGCAACTTCATGGCCGCCTTACCCGGCATTGCCGGGCAGCATGGCATCAAGGAAGCCATTGCGGCCTATGTCACCGAGGTTAAAACCGGCACCTTCCCTGACAACAACCTGCACGCCTGGTGAACTTTGGCCTAGTTTCAGCCATTGCCACCGGCGATGCGCAGCGCACCGCCGGGTCCTGTGGCGTGCGTATTTTTATAAAAAAACACCTTCCTGCCCATACACAGTCTGTGTAGTTAGCTATGAAAATTATCACCACCATCGCTGAACTGCGCGACCACCTGTCGGCATTCAATCGTCCCGCCTTTGTGCCAACCATGGGCAATTTGCACGCTGGCCATCTGGCGCTGGTGCGCCAGGCGCGGCCGCTGGGCGATGTGCTGGTGGCAAGTATTTTTGTCAATCGCCTGCAGTTTTTGCCGCACGAAGACTTCAACACCTACCCGCGCACCTGGGAGGCCGACTGCCAGGCGTTGCAGGCGGCCGGCTGTGATGTGCTGTTTGCGCCCAGTGAGGGCGAACTGTACCCGGAGCCACAGGGCTTCAAGGTCACGCCGCCGCCTGAACTGGCCAACATTCTGGAAGGTCATTTTCGGCCCGGGTTTTTTGTCGGTGTCAGCACGGTGGTGCTGAAGCTGTTTGCCATCGTGCAGCCGCGCGTGGCGGTGTTTGGCCAGAAAGACTATCAGCAACTGATGGTGATCCGGCGCATGGTGCAGCAGTTTGCCTTGCCGATTGACGTGCTGGGCGGCACCACGCAGCGCGCGCCCGATGGGCTAGCACTGTCGTCACGCAATGGCTACCTCACGCCAGCCGAGCGAATTGAGGCGGTGCAACTTTCATTGGCGTTGGGTCACATGGCGCAAGGCTTAAGGGCCGGGCAGACCGACATCGCCGCCCTGGAGCAGCAAGCCTTGGTCGCCTTGCGCGCGCGTGGCTGGCAGCCCGATTACCTGACGGTGCGCCAGCGTGCCGATTTGCAGCCGCCTGCTGCTGCCGACGTTGGCCGGCTGGCGCAGCAAGCCGGCCTGGTGGTGTTGGGCGCGGCCAAACTGGGCAGCACCCGGTTGATTGACAACCTGGAAGTCTGAGGCTGGTCTAGCCCCCGTGTTACCCAGCGGGAAATACAGCAAATCAATTTGCTTCTGAATAAATAGCTGGTAGCGCTTGATAGGTAAGCGTTAGAGGCCTATTTGGTATAAATCTAGGCAGTCCTGCAAGGTTCGTCTTTGGGCCATTTACGCGGCACCGATGTGCGGCACCAGGCTGCCGGCATCATGGCCGTTTTTCAGTGCGGCGGTAAATGCCAGCATGCGGTCGATGGGCACGCGGGCACGCCGGCCCAAGGCCGGCTCCACCTGAATCTCGCCGGCACCGGTTTCCAGCACCCGCAGCACATCGGCCAGGCTGTTCATGGCCATCCACGGGCAGTGGGCGCAGCTTTTGCAGGTGGCGCTGTTGCCGCCGGTAGGGGCTTCCATGAAAATTTTGCCGGGGTTTTGCGCGCGCAGCTTGTGCAGCATGCCGTTGTCGGTGGCAACGATGAACTCAAGCGCATCCATGTCGTGCGCGGCTTTGAGGATGCCTGAGGTGGAACCCACGGCATCGGCCAAAGCCACCACATCGGCCGGTGATTCGGGGTGTACCAGCACTTTGGCCCCTGGGTGTTCACGCATCAGGGCATGCAGTTCGGTGGCCTTGAACTCGTCGTGCACAATGCACGAGCCCCCCCACATCAGCATGTCGGCACCAGTTTCGCGCTGGATGTAGCCGCCCAGGTGGCGATCCGGGGCCCACAAAATCTTGTGGCCCTTGTCTTTCAGGGCACGCACCACGTCGAGCGCGCAGCTGGAGGTGACCTGCGCTCCGGGTGGGCATCGCAAAAGGCGCTGAACTCGGGCAGCGGGCAGCCCAGGTCAAGCGAGCAGTTGGCATCCGGGTCGGGCATCAGCACGCGCTTTTCGGGTGACAGGATTTTGGCGGTCTCGCCCATGAAGCGCACGCCTGACACCACCAACGTGGTGGCGGCGTGGTCGCGGCCAAAGCGCGCCATCTCCAGCGAGTCGCTGACCAGGCCACCCGTTTCTTCGGCCAGGTCCTGCAAGTCGGGGTGAACGTAATAGTGCGACACCATCACCGCATTTTTTTCTTTCAATAACGCGCGGATGCGGTCTTTCAGCGTCGCGCGCTCGGCGGCTGAGGGCTCGGCTGGCACGCGCGCCCAGGCGTGCCGGGTCGCGCAGACAGCGTTGCTGCCGTCGCCCTGTGGCTGTTCATAATCAATTTCCTTGAGGGACAGGTCCAGATGGGTCATGGCAACTCCAGCAAACAAGTTTGTAGCCGTTGGCATCAGCTTAAACAGGCTCGTCAACAAAGCGCATCGAGAAATCAACGGCCTTGACATTCTTGGTCAGCGCACCAATCGAGATCCGATCGACGCCAGTGGTGGCAATGGCACACACGCTCGACAGGTTGACGCCGCCCGAGACTTCGAGCAAGGCACGCCCTGCGGTTCGGCGCACTGCTTCATGCAACTGCGCCAGCCCCATGTTGTCGAGCAGAATCATGTTGGCACCGGCCTGCAATGCTTCTTGCAACTGCTCCAGGTTTTCCACCTCGATCTGGACAAATTTGGCCTGCGGGGCCACCTCGGCAGCGCGGCGCAGCACCGCAGCCACGCCACCGGCGGCGGCAATGTGGTTTTCCTTGATCAGCACGGCATCGTACAGGCCCAACCGATGGTTGACACCGCCGCCGGTGCGCACCGCATATTTTTGTGCCAGACGCAGGCCAGGCAGGGTCTTGCGGGTGTCAACAATGCCGGCGCGCACGCCTGGCAATTCGCGAATCGCTTGCACATAGGTGCTGGTCTTGGTGGCCACGGCGCTGAGCAGTTGCAAAAAGTTCAATGCGGTGCGCTCGGCCGTCAGCAGGGCGCGCGCCTGGCCGACCACTTCAAGCACCACCTGATCGGCTTCGCAGCGATGTCCCTCGGGGATGCGCCAGGTCAGCTCGGCGGTGGGGTCGATTTGTGCAAACGCCTGTTGCGCCCAGGGGGCGCCGCAAATCACGGCGGCCTCACGCGCCACCACGGTGGCGCGGGCACGACGCTCGGGGTTCACCAAACCGGCCGTCAGGTCGGCCTCGCCCACGTCTTCGAGCAGGGCACGCGCCACATCAGCGCGCGCCAGTTCGGCAATAGCTGGGGGTGAAAAATCAAAATAAGCGGTCATGGGCATTCTCCTGCGGCTAATTCTTTTTTGGGTGGATCACTCGGTCGTGCGACATTGGCCGCCAATGTGGCTAGGCAACGGCGAGGGTTTCCTGGTGGGTGGTCTTTTCGAAGGCGGCTATCCATTAAACCAGAGTGGCCAACTCTGCAGTGGGCTCGCGCCCCATCAGGCGGGCCAGCGCCTGCTGCGGTGCCAGCTGGCCATCGAGCAGGGCGACCACGGCCTGGGTTATCGGCATGTCAACCCCCAGTTGCCTGGCTCGCTGCAGCACAGTGCGGGCGCTGTAAACACCTTCCGCCACATGGCCCAGCGCGGTGGTGGCTTGCTTCAAGGTCTGCCCTTGCGCCAGCGCCAGGCCCACCTGACGGTTGCGCGACAGGTCGCCAGTGGCGGTCAGCACCAGGTCGCCCAACCCACTTAGACCCATGAAGGTTTCGGCGCGGGCACCCAGTGCCAGCCCCAGGCGAGTCATTTCGGCCAGGCCGCGAGTGATCAGCGCCGCACGCGCATTGAGCCCGAGTTGCAGGCCGTCGCACAGGCCAGTGGCAATGGCCAGCACGTTCTTGACGGCGCCACCGACCTCCACGCCGATGAGGTCGTCACTGGCGTAAATACGCAGGTTGGGGCCATGAAACGCATCAACTAGCGCGCCGCGCACAGCCTCGTGCGGGCTGGCCGCCACCAGGGCGGTGGGCTGCGCGCGGGCCACTTCCAGCGCAAAGCTGGGGCCACTGAGCACGCCCGCGCACAAATCAGGGGCGGCTTGCGCCTGCACTTCATGCGCCAACAGTCCCACGCCTGACCCAATGGGGGTCTCAAAGCCCTTGCAAAGCCAGACCACCGCCGCAGTGCAATGGCTGAGCACGGACAACATCTGGCGCAGCGCAGCCATGGGTGTGGCGATCACCACCAGATCGGCATCCTTGACCAGTTGCGCCAGATGTGTCAGCGGGACGGCACTGAAGGTCAGCGCTGGTGGCAGTGGCACGCCGGCCAAGTAGCGCTGGTTTTCGCGCTGGGTCTGCATGGATTGGGTTTGTGCCCCGTCACGTGCCCACAGCATCACTCGATGTTTCGCAGTCGGGTGATTGGCCCCGCTGACTGCCAGTGCTGTCCCCCAGGCACCTGCTCCAATAACTACGATATTCATAGCAGCTTGCGCAATAGGTATAAGGGCTAGAGGTCTAAAAATGCATAAAGCTTGAGTGACTGCGTGATCGCATCATGGCAGCGCGCACACGTACGGTTGGACGTGCGGTGCGTCTGCGTGCCAGGACTAAGTCTGCCCGATAAGGCCGCTTGCGGTAAAAACCGGCGCGGTGACTTATCGCGTGACGATTTGGGTTGGCTGGTCGGCCTGGGCAGCTTGCGCCGCATGTTGCTGCTCGTACATGGCCTGGAAGTTGATTTCGGTCAGGTGCACGGGCGGGAAACCGGCGCGCTGGATCAGGTCAGCCACGTTACCGCGCAGGTACGGATAAACGATTTGCGGGCAGGCAATGCCCATGATCGGGCCCATTTGCTCTTGGGGCAGGTTGCGTACTTCAAAAATTCCGGCTTGGGTAGCTTCGACCAGAAACACGGTCTTGTCCTTGATTTTTGTCTACACGGTGGCGGTGACGGCTACTTCATAAATGCCATCGGCCACCGGGGTGGCATTGACACCGAGCTGAATGTCCACTGTGGGCTGCTCTTGTTCGAGCAGGATGGCGGGTGAATTGGGTTGCTCGAGCGAAGCCTCTTTGAGATAGACGCGCTGAATCTGGAAGACGGGATTTTCGGTGTCGGACATGAAGTTCTCTCGGTTAAAAAAGCAAACCCGGCGTAACACGAGTGCCGGGCAATTTGGCAAGCGTCGGATTATCTCAGGCGGCGTTGAGCAGGGGCAGCAGGCCGCCACGACTGTCGAGTGCCATCAGGTCGTCGCAGCCGCCCACATGGGTGTCGCCAATGAAGATTTGCGGCACCGTGCGCCGGCCAGTGATGCGCATCATGGTCTGCAGTTGCTCTGGATGCAGGTCGATGCGAATTTCTTCAATCTGCGCAACGCCTCGGGCGGTGAGGATTTTTTTTGCACGGATGCAAAACGGGCAAACGGCAGTGGTGTACATCTTGACGGGGGACATGGTGGGGTTTCCTTGGATGGATCAGGTGCGCTCAACCGGCAAGTTGGCGGAGCGCCAGGCGCTGGTGCCGCCTGACAGCGAAAAGGCTTTTTCGTAACCGAGCTTCTTGGCAATGGCGATGGCGCGGCTGCTGCGGGCACCCGAATGGCACACCAGAATCAGCGGCACGGCCTTGTTCTTGACAGTGGCAGTCAGCTTGTTTTCAAGCTGGCCATAAGGGATGTTTTTGGCACCTGCCACATGGCCCGCGGCAAATTCGCGTGCTTCACAGACATCAATGACCACGGCCTTTTCGCGGTTGATGAGTTGCACAGCACCATCTGCCGTGACACCGCCAGGGCCGGCGCCACTGAGGGTTGGCCACAGCAACATGGCTGCCGAGGACAAGGCCACGGCAATCAACATCCAGTTATCAATAAAAAAATTCACTTCGATATCCTTAGAGTCAGGGAACAAACCAGCCCCCTATTTTAGAATGCTGACGCTGCTGCAGCGCTGGCTGCGCGGGGTAAAACCTGAAAACTCTTTATGCAGACAGGGAACCGGGGCCGCCCGATGGGCTCCAAGTGGCTCACATTCAACCGCAAACGTAACCGCAAACCACTGCGTGTTTGCAAGTTCTGGAATCAATATGGGTCAAAAACTGAAGATCACTGGCTGGATTTCTATTGGCATCATGGCCGGTGCGCTGACCACGGTGTCGCTGCAAACGGTGGCGCGTGGCACGCTGGCACCGCTGCCACTCGAAGAGCTGCAGCAGCTCGCCGCCGTGTTTGGCATGATCAAAAGCAATTATGTCGAACCGGTCGATGAAAAGAAACTCATCACCGATGCCATTGCCGGCATGGTGGCCGGGCTCGACCCGCATTCGGTGTATCTGGACAAGAAGGCACTGAAAGATTTCAACGAGGGCACCACTGGCAAGTTTGTTGGGGTGGGCATTGAGATTTCGCAGGAAGATGGGCTGATCAAGGTGGTTTCGCCCATCGAGGGTTCGCCAGCGTTTCGGGCTGGCCTCAAGCCCAATGACCTGATCGTCAAGATTGACGACACGCCGGTCAAGGGCTTGAGCCTCAATGAAGGGGTCAAGCGCATGCGCGGTGAGCCCAACACCAAGGTGCTGCTGAGCATTTTCCGCAAGGACGAAAACCGCACTTTTCCGGTGACCATCGTGCGTGAGGAAATCCGCACCCAATCGGTACGCAGCAAGGTGGTGGAGCCTGGCTATGCCTGGCTGCGCGTGAGCCAGTTCCAGGAGCGCACGGTGACTGATTTCGCTCGCAAGCTCGAAGACATTTACAAGCAGGAACCCAAACTCAAAGGTCTGGTGCTAGACCTGCGCAATGACCCGGGTGGCTACCTCGACGCGGCGGTGGCGATCTCGGCCGCGTTCCTGCCGGAAAACGTGACGGTGGTGTCGGCCAATGGTCAGTTGGCTGAGAGCAAGTTCACCTATAAAGCCTCACCGCGCTTTTATGCCCGGCGCGGCAGTGACCCGTTGGCGCAACTTGACGATGTCACCCGCGCAGCCATCAAGAAGGTGCCGCTGGTGGTGCTGGTCAACGAAGGCTCGGCTTCGGCCAGTGAGATTGTGGCGGGTGCCTTGCAGGATCACCAGCGCGCCAAGCTGCTGGGCAGCCAGACCTTTGGCAAAGGATCGGTGCAAACGGCAGTGTGCCTGGACTCGGCGTTTCGCATGGACAATTGCCCCAGTGCAGCACTCAAGCTGACCACCAGTCGCTACTACACGCCCAGTGGCAAGTCAATTCAGGCCAAAGGCATCGTGCCCGATGTCATGGTGGACGAATCCGAAGAAGGCAATTTGTTCGCGGCCCTGCGCACGCGTGAGGCGGACCTTGAAAAGCACCTGGGCAACGGCCAAAGTGCCGAGGTCAAGGACGACACGCGAGAAAAGGCGCGTGAAGAGGCGCGGAAAAAACTGGAGGAAGAGCTGAAAAAGCCCGTGGCAGATCGCAAGGCGCCCGAATTTGGCTCTGATAAGGACTTTCAGCTGACCCAGGCGATCAAGCAACTCAAGGGCTTGCCGGTGCTGGTCAGCAAGACGCTGGTGGCGCGTGAAGAAGAGAAGCAAGAAAACTAGAAGTCTTGCGATGACGGACGCCGAGCTGCTGCGCTATGCGCGCCATATCCTTCTCAATGAAGTTGGCATTGAAGGTCAGCAGCGTATTCAAAATGCCCATGTGCTGATGGTGGGTGCGGGCGGGCTGGGGTCTCCGGTGGCGCTGTACCTGGGGTCTTCAGGCGTTGGGCGTATCACCGTGGTGGACCATGACACGGTTGATTTGACCAATCTGCAGCGGCAAATCGCCCACGCGCAGGCGCGCATTGGCCAGCCCAAGGTGTTGTCGATCCAGGCCGCCGTGGCGGCGCTCAACCCGGCAGTGATGGTGGTCGCCGTTGAGCAGCGCGCCGATGCCGCATTGCTGGATGTGCTGGTGCCTCAAGCCGACCTGGTGCTGGACTGCTGCGACAATTTCAGCACTCGCCATGCCATCAACGCCGCTTGTGTAAAGCACCGCAAGCCGTTGGTGTCGGGCGCAGCGGTACGCTTTGATGGTCAGGTTTGCGTGTATGACGCACGCCAGGCGCAGTCGCCCTGCTATGCGTGCGTCTTTCCGCCCCAGGTCACGGTTGAAGAAGCACGCTGTTCCACCATGGGGGTGTTTGCACCGCTGGTCGGCGTGGTGGGATCGCTGCAGGCCGCTGAGGCACTCAAGCTCATCAGCGGTGCCGGACAGCCATTGACCGGGCGTCTGTTGATGATTGATGGCCGGTCAATGGAATTTACCGAACTGGCGGTGCCGCGCAATCCCGGTTGTCCGGTGTGTGGCGCAGCGTCCTGATGCAGCGTTTGGCCGCCATCTGATGGCGTCGCCTGAAGTCTCAAGGAATGCAACTGCCGTGGCGTTGCCGAAAGTCGCGCGGCAGTTCGGGCGCTGCGGCTGAAAACAAGCCGGCTCTGGCCTGGCGAGCAGCCGCTTCTTCAGCCGCATACGGGCCCAGGCTTCGACGCCAGCGAGAAGACCAGGCATGACCCGCACGCACCAACTGTGCCCCGACATCCTGCCCGCGCAGGTGAATGCGCGCCAGGCCGCGCCCATAATCGTCGTAGTACGTCAATTCGACCCGCACCAACGCGTTGCCGATCAGCTCCTGTAACGCGCGGCGCGATGCGGCGCCACCGCTCTGGCATATTTCTGGTGCGTCCAGTCCCTGCAGCCGCAACTTGCGTGCGGCACCGCCGCCTGCCGGTTGCACCCAAAGTGTGTCGCCATCCGCAACCTTGGTGACTCGGGCGGTGAAGACCTCGGCGTTGCCAATCAGCGGCACCACCAGCCCGGCCACGAGCAGCGGGCGCAGTCGCCTTGGCGCTGAAAAATAGTACTTTTGGCGTGGCTTGGCGCTGTGGATCATGGCGTGTTCTTGCGGCTGAGAGTGTCAGCAATGGGTGCAGAGAATGAACAAAATTCAACGCCCGATATGCGGGCCAGTTCTGCGGTTCAGTCCAAATTTGAACCTGTTAGACTCGAATTTTCACCTCTCAAACTCGCTTTGAACGCCCAGCCCTCCTCCTTTTTGATCGAACTGCATCAGTTGCGGCTCGATGATGCGCGCGCGCTGCTTGAGCACGCGCATCAAGAGGTGCCAGTGCCCAACGGCGATGCAACGGGCTATTTGCAAGGCATGATCGACAAGTTGTGTGAGTTGTCCCTGAAAGACCCGCTCACCGGCTTGTCCAATCGGCGTTATTTCCAGAATGTGCTGAGTCGAGAAATCGATGGGGTCACCCGCTCGGGTGACCCGGTGCTGCTGCTGATGCTCGATATTGACCATTTCAAAAAGGTCAACGATACCTATGGTCATCCGGCCGGAGACGTGGTGTTGCAGGCAGTGGCCAAAACCTTGTCGTCCTGCGTGCGCCCGATGGACACTGTGGCACGTTTTGGTGGCGAAGAATTTGTCATCATCTTGCCTAACTGCCAGGGACCGCATGGCAACCAGGTGGCCGAGCGGATTCGTGAGTCGGTCAATGCCCTGCAGATTGCCGTGTCGCCCGGTGTCACGATCCAGGTCACGATCAGCATTGGCGGCGCCTTTGCGCCACGCTGGGTACGTTCCACCCCCGAGCTTTGGATTGACCGGGCCGATATTGAGCTCTACCGTGCCAAACATGAAGGCCGCAACCGGGTGTGCATTGAGCCACAGCCGGTTCTGGCGGTCAGCGCGGAAGAAAAAAATCTGTTGTTTGGTCCGCTGTCGCTTGAAGATCCGGCATGGATCGAAAACATAGGCAGTGAAAGTTCTGTCGGTCATCAGGCAGTGCAATGAATAAAGTGAACTGATATGAGCGATGCAAGTCCCCCTGCTGTGGCAGAGAAAGAAGTAACCCCGGTGCCTTTGAAGCCCCTCGGAAAAGTGCTGGCCGTCACCAGCGGCAAAGGGGGTGTCGGCAAGACCTTTGTTTCTGCCAACCTGGCTGCGGCGCTGGCCAAGCGCGGCCGCAAAGTGTTGGTACTGGATGCTGATCTGGGCTTGGCCAATCTTGACGTGGTGCTGAATCTGTACCCCAAGATCACACTGCATGATGTGTTTACCGGCAAAGCCAAGCTGGAAGAAGCCATTGTGCGGGCACCGGGCGGGTTTTCGGTGCTGTTGGCGGGCTCGGGCATGGTTGAGTATTCACGCCTGACCCCCAACGTTCGCGATGATTTTTTGCACATCATCTCCGGCCTGCTGCCGCACTACGACGTGGTGCTGCTCGACACCGGTGCCGGCATTTCAGACGTGGTGCTGTTTGCCGTGTCGCTGGCTTCCGAGGTGTTGGTGGTGGCCACCCCTGAGCCCACCTCGCTCACCGATGCCTATGCCACCATCAAGGTGCTGGTGGGCGAGCAGCAGCGTCGCATCATCCGCATGGTGGTCAATCAGACGGCCCGCATGGGCGATGGCCGCGCCATCACCACCCAGCTGCAACAGGTGCTCGACCGCTTTGTCGTGGCCAAACCGGGGGAAAAGGTGCGTCTGGTGCACATGGGCGACATACCCGCTGACCCGTCGGTGCGTCAGGCGGTGATGCGTCGCCAGTTGTTGATGACGACGATGCCGGGTTGCCCGGCGGCATTGGCCATCTCGCAGCTGGCTGGCAAGCTGGAAGAAACCCTGATGGTCAAGGCGGACTGAGGGTGTGGGTCTGACGCGCGGCTTCAGGCCGTCACAATCCAGCCTTCCAGCGGGTCCAGTGCTGACGGTAGTCCGTAGCCCGGGTCGCCGGCACTGAATTTGCCGTACGCCCAGGCGACCTGCAGCATGCAGGCCACCGGTGGCTTGACCCATTTCATGCTCGGGCTGGACCCCGCCGGGCGAACGGTGGCACAGTGACTGGAGCCATTCACCGAACGTACAAAGCGTTGTGAATCGCTCTATTTTCAATAGCTTTAAACGCTTACCAGATAGGGTCCCGAGCGCTAAAACGTTATTTTTTGGCGCTGGGCGCGCTGGAAAAATCGCAACCCAGAAAAAACGGTATTGCTTCAGGCACGTCCGATGATGGAAGCGGTGGCCATCAGTTCTTCAAGCAAGGCCATCGACACTTGTCCCGATACCGAATAGGGGTCGAGTTCGGGTTTTTCAGCGTATTTCAGCAGGATCGACGCATTGATGCGGGTCATGTTGACCTCACCCATGGTCCAGCCGGCAAACCGGCGTTCCGAGATTTCCTCGTACTGCAGCAACACCACGTCCTTGTGGCGGCTGTCGCGTTGGATCTGGTTGTAGAGCTGGCTGATGGCCATGCGACCACCTTCGATCACCTGCAGGAAGATGCCGCCGCCATAGCACAGGACGCCGGTGATGCCGCCATTGGGGTTGCGCGTGCGGCATTCGTGCAAGATGGCCTCAATGGTCTCGGCCTGGGTATCGACCGCCCGGCTGGCGTAGAGCAAACGTACCAACATGATTAACCTTTCTGGGGAATGAGCGACAAAAATTCGCGGCGCAGGTTGGCATCTTTCAGGAAGCTGCCGCGCATCACGGAATTGATCATTTTGCTGTCCATGTCTTTCACGCCACGCCAGGCCATGCAGAAGTGGCTGGCCTCCATGACGATGGCCAGGCCATCGGGCTGCGTCTTTTGCTGAATCAGGTCAGCGAGTTGCACCACGGCTTCTTCTTGAATTTGCGGCCGGCCCATGATCCATTCGGCCAGACGCGCGTACTTGGACAGGCCAATCACATTGGTGTGCTCGTTGGGCAGCACGCCAATCCACAGCTTGCCAATGATCGGGCAAAAATGGTGGCTACAGGCGCTGCGCACGGTGATGGGCCCGACGATCATCAGCTCATTGAGGTGCTCGGCATTGGGGAATTCGGTGATCGGCGGGGCGCTGACGTAGCGCCCCTGAAACACCTCCTTGAGGTACATCTTGGCGACACGGCGCGCAGTGTTGTCGGTGTTGTGGTCGTTGTCGGTGTCGATGACCAGACTGCTGAGTACCCCCTTCATCTTCGCCTCCACCTCGTCGAGCAGCAAGTCCAACTCACCAGGTTGGATGAACTCGGCAATGTTGTCATTGGCGTTGAAGCGCTTGCGCGCGGCCTTGATGCGCTCGCGGATCTTGATGGAGACCGGCGTGCCTTCGTCTGTGTCTGCTGGGTTCATGATGTGCGTTGGAGTGGAGAAGTGTGGCAGCTGATGGTAGCAGCGTTTTGTCATTAGGGTTATTGGGCTGTATCCGTTACCGGTACTGTGCTAGCAGCTATATTATTAATATCGTTTGCCACTGATGAAGAGCAGCGCGCGCATCAGTAGCAGGGCGGCATGGTCGAGTAATTTTTGCCACAGTCCGCGTTGGGTGTGGTGTTGCAAGTCGAGTCGCTGTGCGCTGTGGTCCATGGCCAACTGCAATTCGTGTCGCAGGTCGCGGGTAAAGAGCGAGTCTTCGATGACCACATTGGCTTCGCGGGCCAGCAACAAACTCAAGGGGTCCATGTTGGATGAGCCCACAGTGGCCCAGTGGCTGTCCACAACAGCCACCTTGGCATGTAAAAAGCTTGCCTTGTATTCGTAGAGTTCAACCCCGGCACGTAGCAGCCCGTCATACAGCGCCCGCGTGGCATAGTACTGCATGAAGTTTTCGTAACGGCCTTGAAGCAACAGGCGTACCCGCACGCCCCGCTGTGCTGCGTGGGTCAGGCTGTTGCGGATTCTGCGACCGGGTAAAAAATAGGCGTTGGCCAGAATGATGTCGTGGCGGGCCGTGCCCAGCGCCAGCCGGTAGGCGCGTTCGATGCGGCTGCGGTTAAGCAGGTTGTCACGTAGCACCAGCCTGGCGCGCGCATCGCCCGCGTCGCCGGTCGGGGTCATGTCTGCACGCATTTCCTGCACCGCACGCTGCAGCGATTGCCAGGCCTCAGGCCAATGGATATGGCGCACGCTTTGCACGGCTTGCAGCCGCCACCAGAACTGCGCCATGGTGGCGTGCACGTCCTGAACCAAGGAGCCCGTGACCCGCACGGCAAAGTCAAAGCGGGGTGCTGGTAGTGCGCCATGGTGCAGGTCAAACATGTCGTCAAGGACGTTGATGCCACCACAAAACGCCACCAAACCATCCACCACGCACAGCTTGCGGTGCAAACGCCGCCAGCGGCTGGGCAGCAGCAAGCCCCAGCGTCCCAGCGGGCGGTAAATACGCCATTGCACACCCGCGGTGTTGAGACGATCTGGCCACGGTGCGGGCAGGCCAGGGGTGCCGACGCCATCCACCACCAGATACACCGCGACCTTTCGTTGTGCGGCTCGAAGCAAGGCCTGCACCACGACTTCAGCGCTGTCTTGCACACTGAAGATATAGCTCTCCAGCCGAACTTCATAAACGCTGCTGTCGATGGCAGCGACCAGTGCACCAAAGTACTCTTCGGCCCCGCGCAGCAACGCGATCTGGTGATCCGCCTTGTTCTCAGCCATCGTGCGCCATCAATCTGGCAGCTGGAATTCAGCAATCAGCGGCAGGTGGTCTGACATGCGCCACCAACTGCGTCCCCTTGGCACCGACACGCTGACGGGGTGCAATCCACGTGCAAACACATGGTCAAGTTGCGCCAGCGGCAGGCGCGATGGAAACGTGGCATGTGCCGGGCCGCTCCAGGTATGCAGGCCGGCTGCGGTCAAGGAGGTCCACAGGCGTGCATTCCAGTCGTTGAAGTCGCCAGCCACCAACAATGGCACCTGCGGTGGTATCTCGCGCGCAACAAAACGACCAAGCTGCTCTAACTGGCGTATCCGGCTGGCGCGCAACAGCCCCAGGTGCACCACCAACACATGCACGGCAACGCCGTGTACCAGCAGTTCGACATGCAGAAAGCCACGTTGCTCCAGGCGGTGGTCGGACATGTCTTCATGCTGATGCGCCAGCACCGGCCAGCGTGACAGCAGGGCGTTACCGTGTTCGCCATGGCGGGTGATGGCGTTGGTGCGGTAAACCGCCTCGTAACCGGGTGGTGCCAGAAAGCTCGCCTGCCCCTGCGCCGGCCAGTGTTCAAAGTACTGCGCCTCGCGCCGATTGTGTTGGCGCACCTCTTGCAGGCAGACGATGTCGGCATCCAGCGCCACCACGGCTTGCGCCAGGTTGTGTATTTCCAGCCGACGTACCGGCCCCAGGCCTTGCACACCCTTGTGAATGTTGTAGGTGGCGACGCGGATCAGGCTCACGGCTGCACCTTGCGTTGGGCGAAACGCGGCAGCAGCAGGCAGGCTTCGGCGTTGGACGGCGAGAAACAGCGCTCTGCGGCCTGGGCATAGGGCAACCACTGGTAATCGGTGTGCTCGCGTGGGCTCAAGTGCACCGCCGTGCCCACAGGCACTTGCAGGCCAAACAGGTGTTCGGTGTTTTTCCACACGCCAGGGGCGTAACGGTGCTGCCAGTGCGGGTAAATGTCGTAAATGTTTTCCAGCTGCCAGTCTTGCAGATGCCGGGCCAGTGGCGTGTCGCAACTGCAGTCAATGCCGGTTTCCTCGAATACCTCGCGCCGCGCCGTTTGTTCAAACGTTTCGTGAGGCGTGTCTTTGCTGCCAGTGACCGACTGCCAATAGTCCGGCGAGTCGGCGCGCCGGATCAGCAGCACATCCAGCGCCGGGGTGTAGATCACCACCAGCACCGATTCGGGGATTTTGGGGATGCGGGTTTCAGACACCGGAAATGACCGCATCGATGGCAGCCACGATGTCACTGGCTTGCGCCTGCAAGTTCAACACGGGGCTCTTCAAGACACTGGCCGCAACGGGTGCTGCCAAATGCGGCAGCATGATCAAGCGCTCGCGGTCCACCTGCATCACCGGGCACAAATTGGCAGGCAATTGCCTTTGGGATGCACCAACCCGGGACAAAGGCATCACCAGTCGAGTGCTCAGACTGTCAATAAGATTGCTTTGCACGTCCATCACATACGGCACAAATTCGCGCGAGTTGCGTTGCGGGTTGACATACACGTCGTATTGCGCCATCAGTCTTCTCCTGGCCAGGCGACGACACCTTCGCACCATAGCCCATGCGTCTCAAGGTGCGCGTTTTGCTCGGCAATCCAGTCTTTGTATTTTTCTTCAAATTGTCGTTTGCGCTCGGCAAAGCTGAGGGGGGGCTGCTCGGCCTTGAGTGTCTGAAAGGTCTCAAACGACAGGATCACACTGTCAAGCCGCCCATCTTTTTCAATAAAAACAGGCTCGTTTTTGGCTTTGGCACAAAAATAGCCAAAGCGGTTTTTTGCTTCAGTGGCAGTGACTTGCATGTGAGGCCCTTGAAAAATTTTAATGGCCATTTTAGCCATTAAACTAATGGAGCGTTGGGACGTTCACCTGGCAAGAGAAAAGGAAAAGGGCGCTACCCACAGCGCCCCTTGATTGGGTTGAATGCCAAACCCGGATTTGCCAAAGTGCAAGCGTCGATCAGCTTGCCTTGGCGACATCTGCATTGCGCAAGCGAATGTGCAGTTCGCGCAGTTGTTTCTCATCCACCAGTGATGGTGCTTGCGTCAGCAGGCACTGGGCGCGCTGGGTTTTCGGGAAGGCGATCACGTCGCGAATGGATTCGGCACCGGTCATCATGGTGACGATGCGGTCCAGCCCAAAGGCCAGGCCACCGTGCGGTGGCGCACCGTATTGCAGCGCATCCAGCAAGAAGCCGAACTTGAGTTGCGCCTCGTCGGGGGTGATCTTGAGTGCATCGAACACTTTTTGCTGCACGTCAGCGCGGTGGATACGCACCGAGCCGCCGCCCATTTCCCAGCCGTTGAGCACCATGTCGTAACCCTTGGAGATGCACTTGCCCGGGTCAGACACCATCAGGTCTTCGTGCCCGTCTTTGGGCGCGGTAAACGGGTGGTGCACCGCCACCCAGCGGTCAGAGTCTTCGTCGTGTTCGAACATCGGGAAGTCCACCACCCACAGCGGTGCCCAGCGGTCTTCAAACAGGCCATTCTTTTTGCCAAATTCACTGTGGCCGATCTTGATGCGCAACGCGCCCATGGCATCGTTGACGATTTTTTCTTTATCGGCACCGAAAAACAGCAAGTCCCCGTTTTGCGCACCGCTGCGTGCCAGCACTTCGGCAATGGCACGGTCGTGGATGTTCTTGACGATCGGGCTTTGCAGACCTTCACGGCCTTTCGCCAGATCGTTGACCTTGATCCAGGCCAGGCCCTTGGCACCGTAAATCTTGACAAATTCGCCGTAGCTGTCGATCTCGCCGCGTGACAGGCCAGCCCCTTCGCGTGCGCCGCCCGGCACACGCAGTGCCACCACACGGCCACCTTTCATGTTGGCGGCACCCGAGAACACCTTGAAATCAACATCGCCCATGACATCGGTGAGTTCGGTAAATTCAAGTTTCACACGCAAGTCGGGCTTGTCCGAGCCGTACAGGCGCGCTGCGTCCTGGTACGTCATGACCGGGAAATCGCCGAGATCGACCTTGATGGTGTTCAGAAACACCGTTTTGATCATTTGCTGGAACAGGTCACGAATGTCCTGTTCTTCCATAAATGAGGTTTCGATATCGATCTGGGTGAATTCGGGCTGGCGGTCGGCGCGCAGGTCTTCGTCGCGAAAGCACTTGGTGATCTGGTAGTAGCGGTCAAAGCCGGCCACCATCAGCAGCTGTTTGAACAACTGGGGCGACTGCGGCAGCGCAAAGAAATGGCCGTCGTGCACCCGGCTGGGCACCAGATAGTCGCGCGCACCTTCAGGTGTGCTCTTGGTCAGCATCGGCGTTTCAATATCGACAAAGCCGTTGGCATCAAGAAACTTGCGCACTTCCATGGCCACGCGGTAGCGCAGCATCAGGTTGTTTTGCATGTAGGGGCGGCGCAAGTCCAATACTCGGTGCGTCAGGCGGGTGGTCTCACTCAGGTTTTCTTCGTCGAGCTGGAACGGCGGTGTGACCGACGGGTTCAGCACCTTGAGCTCATGGCAGAGCACCTCGATCTTGCCGCTTTTGAGGTTGTCGTTGACGGTGCCGTCCGGGCGGGCCCGCACCAGGCCCTTGACCTGAATGCAAAACTCGTTGCGCAGGTCTTCGGCCTCTTTGAACATGTCGGCGCGGTCCGGGTCACACACCACCTGCACATAGCCCTCACGGTCACGCACATCAACAAAAATCACGCCACCGTGGTCACGGCGACGGTTGACCCAGCCGCACAAAGTCACGTGTTGGCCCAACAGGGCTTCGGTCACCAGACCGCAATAATGAGAACGCATTGCCATACAAATTGCTTTCATGCGTCACCCGCAAAGGTGACAGGGTTGTCAAAAATCAGTGAGGTTTGGCCGGTATTGCACCAGTGGGGGCGACCGAGCCCATCGAAATCACATAGGTCAGCGCTTCGTCAACGCTCATCTTGAGCTCAATCACATCGGCGCGCGGCAACATCAGGAAAAACCCGCTGGTCGGGTTGGGCGTGGTGGGAACATAAACGCTGACGAAGTCATCGCCGAGCCGGGTGGCCACCTCCCCTACTGGCGTGCCGGTCTGAAAGGCGATGGTCCAGCAGCCAGCGCGCGGGTACTGCACCAGCAAGGCGGTGCGAAAGGCATTGCCATTGCTGGAAAACAAGGTGTCAGAAACTTTCTTGACACTGTTGTAAATCGACTTGAATACCGGAATCTTGGCCAGTAGCCGGTGCCAGTGGCCCAGCCACCAACGCCCCGCCACATTCGAGACCATAGCCCCCGTCATCAGCAAACCACCAAAAACCAGCACCACCCCCAAACCCGGAATGTGTTTGAAGCGCTCCCAAAATTCTGACGAAGATTCGGGCGATACCGCCTGTACCGCCGTCAAGAGACCCACAAATATGCCGTCCAGCAGGCCCATGACCCACAGCAACACCCAGATGGTGATGGCCATGGGCAGCCAGACCAACAGGCCGGTGAGCAGGTATTTCTTGAGTGGCACAGGCGCTTTCGTGGTGGATCAGGGGTGGCAGGCGCAGCCGCCACCGCAGGCCGTGCTGGCAGCGGCTGCGGTTTCAGTCTTTGCCGCAGCAGGCGCATCACTGCTGGCACCACTGGTGTCAGTTGCCGCTGCCGCCGGCACGGCGCTCCCGGAGCCCTTGAAGTCGGTGGCATACCAGCCCGAACCCTTGAGCTGAAAGCCAGGGGCGGCGAGCTGTTTGGAAAAAGTGGCATGGCCGCACGTTGGACAGTCGGTCAGGACCGGATCGGCAATTTTTTGCAACACGTCCTTGGCAAACCCGCAGGAATCGCATTTGTAGGCGTAAATTGGCATGGTGGTTAAGTCGGTGAGTAAGCCGCAAAGCCCGTGATTATAAAGTCGCGCCTCCCTTGGGCGCGTGCGAACCGACAGCGGGCTAGAAAAGCCGTATGCGCAGCAAAAACTGCATCACCAACAGCCCCAGCACAAACCCGACACCGCCATAGACCAGGGCAGACAGCAGTCGGTTGGTTTTCTTCTGCTCAAGCAACAGTGCCTGCAGTTCATTGCCACGACCGCGCGAATTGGTTTGCAGAAAGTCGAACAGCAACCGTGGCAATTCAGGCAACAGCTTGGCGTAGCGCGGGCCCTCGTTGCGCAGCTCGTCCATCAGCTTTTTCGGGCCGATCTGGTTGATCATCCATTTTTCAAGGAACGGCTTGGCGGTGTGCCACAAATCAAGTTCCGGGTCGAGCTGGCGACCCAGGCCTTCGATGTTGAGCAGGGTCTTTTGCAGCAGCACCAGCTGTGGCTGGATTTCGACGTGAAAGCGGCGCGAGGTCTGAAACAGACGCATCAGCACCATGCCCAGCGACAGCTCCTTGAGCGGCCGGTCAAAATACGGTTCGCACACCGAGCGCACCGCCGATTCAAGCTCATCGACCCGGGTGGACGGGGGTACCCAGCCCGATTCAATGTGCAACTCGGCCACGCGCTTGTAATCACGCCGGAAAAACGCGGTGAAATTCTGTGCCAGATACTCTTTGTCGATCTCGGTCAGGGTGCCGACGATGCCGAAGTCCAGCGAGATGTAGCGCCCAAACGTCGCCGGGTCCAGACTGACCTGGATGTTGCCCGGATGCATGTCGGCATGAAAAAAACCATCGCGAAACACCTGGGTAAAGAAAATCGTCACGCCGTCGCGTGCCAGTTTGGGGATATCGACACCGGCTGCGCGCAATTTTTCAACCTGGTTGATCGGCACGCCTTTCATGCGCTCCATCACCATCACGTTGGGCATGCAATAGTCCCAGAACATCTCGGGGATCAGCACCATCTCCAGATCGGCCATGTTGCGGCGCAGCTGCGCCGCACTCGATGCCTCGCGCACCAGGTCAAGCTCATCGTGCAGGTATTTGTCAAATTCAGCCACCACCTCGCGTGGTTTCAGGCGTTTGCCGTCGTCGGACAGGCTCTCGACCCAGCCGGCCATCATGCGCAGCAGGTCGAGGTCTTTGTCGATCACCTCCAGCATGCCGGGACGCAGCACCTTGACGGCCACGTCGCGATGACGGCCGCCGCGTTCCTTGAGCACCGCAAAATGCACCTGGGCAATCGACGCACTGGCCACCGGCTGGCGCTCAAACGACACAAAAATATCGTCCACCTTCTTTTTGAAGGCTTTTTCGATGATGGCAATTGCCACCTCGCTGGGAAAGGGTGGCACGCGGTCTTGCAGCAGCGCCAGTTCGTCGGCAATGTCAACCGGCAGCAGGTCGCGCCGGGTGGACAGCACCTGGCCAAATTTGACAAATATCGGTCCCAGACTTTCCAGCGTCTGGCGGATGCGCTGGCCGCGTGGTGCTTCGAGCTTGCGCCCGATGGTGACAATGCGCGCAACTCGCAGCAGCCAGGGTTTTTTGAAGCTTGTCAGGACCAGCTCGTCCAGCCCATAGCGCAGCATCACCCAGACGATGAAGGCACCGCGAAAAAGACGCGTCATGGAGCGGGGGGTGTGGATTGGCCCGGAATCAGGCTGGCTGCCTTGGCGACAAACTGGCGCAGGCCGCTGACCATGCCCTGTGTCATCTGACTCAGGGTGTGGGCGGGCACATCGCCGATGATGCGCGCCAGGTCTTCTTCCATGTCCCAGCGCACGTGCTCGGTCAGCCAGTTGACCTCAGCCGCCAATTGAACATCGCCTTCGATGCGAACGGCGGGCTTGTCGCCACGCAAGGCGCTTTGCACCAGCGCCAATGGCGACTCATCGGTGACCGTCAGGACCAGGTCGCAAGTGGCTTCAGGGCTGGCCAGATCAAGCAAACCCGCCGGCGTGGCGACCAGCTTGAAATTGAACGCACGCCATTGCACCAGCATGACGCGGCCCTTTTGCCGGATCAGCCGTGCGGTGGCTTCGCTTTCTTGCATCAACACATGGTTGAGCAGCAGCACGATGCGCCGTTGCACCTCGCTCACGGCCCAGGTGGGCGGCTGCAGATTGGGAAGAGGGAGCTTCTGGAGAGTTTCTTCCAGGAATGAAAAAGGGGACTGTGTTGCCATAGTCCCCGATTATTCACTGAAATTGTGATGATTTGGTTATTGCAAGGCTTGAACCCCTGCCACCAGCCAGCCACTGCGGCCACTTTTCGACTTGACCATGTTCCAGACTTCACGGAACGGGCTGGGGCCGCTGGATGGCTCTTCACGGATCATGCCGGAAAACTCGACGCTGGCCATGTAGTCATCGCCCATATCTTCGATGCCCAGCAGGTGTGCTTCGATCATCACCACATCGGTCAGGTTGACCGGGCCGCCGGTATGGGTTTCGCGTTCAGCCAGCTGTGCCTGGATTTCTTTCAACATGGTGTCGGTCATCATGATGCGCAAGGCGGGAATGTCGGCCTTGTCCCAAGCGGCTTGCAGCGAGACAAAATTAGCCTTGGCAGACTTCAGGAAGCCGTCGCTGTCAAAGTCAGCCGGCACCCCCCAACTTTGCGAGCCGCTCAGCCCGGAGCCAATCATGGAGCCACCGGCAGACTTGCCGCTGTCCAGGAACATCGAACTGCGCTCAAACGGCCGGGCAGAGGCATCGTTGCCGACGTTTTCCGGGCGGTAGCTGGCGGGAGTGGCGGTTTGAGTTGCAGCACTTGCGCCCTGAAATGCGAAAGGCGACGAGGACCTGCCCGTGCTTGCATTTTTGCGCGAGCGCATGAACCAACCCACCGCCATCATGATCACCAATGCCAGCAGCGCAAACATCATGAACTGGCCCATCGCCTCACCCAAACCGAGCGAACTGGCCAGCCAGGCCAGCCCCAGACCCGCTGCCAGCCCACCCAGCATGGCCCCCCAAGGCCGCTTGGGGGCAACAGCCGGTGCTGCAGCCGCAGGGGTGTTGGGTGCAGCGTTGGTGGCGCCTTGCGCCGGGGTAGCCTGGCGCTGCGTCACGTTACTGGACTGTTGGCCAATGGACTTGCCCCCGCCAAAACGCTTGGCCGCCTCGGCCTGACCGACAAACAGCGCCAAACACATCGTAAACACCCAAAGCCAAGATTTCATGCTATCTCCGAAAATTGAAATTGTGAGAAATACAGGTTGATTTGCATCAGCATTTGATACCGACATGCAAGGCTACCAGACCACCGCTCAGGTTGTGGTAATCCACGTGGCCAAAGCCACTAGCCTTCATCAGGGTTTTGAGATCTTCCTGGCTCGGGTGCATGCGGATGGATTCGGCCAGATACTGGTAGCTGGCGGCATCGCCCGCCACCCACTGGCCGAGTTTGGGCAAAATCTTGAACGAATACCAGTCATAGGCCTTTTCCAGCGGCTTGGCCACTTTGGAAAACTCCAGCACCAGCAACTTGCCGCCGGGTTTGAGCACCCGGCACATCTCCTTGAGCGCCACGTCCTTGTGCGTCATGTTGCGCAGGCCGAATGCCACGCTGACCAAGTTGAAGTGGTTGTCAGGAAACGGCAATTTTTCGGCATCGCACACCAGCGTTGGCAACACCACGCCGGCATCGACCAGCCGGTCGCGCCCGGTGCGCAGCATCGCCTCGTTGATGTCGGTATGCACCACCCGGCCGCTGGAGCCCACCTTTTTGGCGAAGGCCAGCGCCAAGTCACCGGTGCCCCCGGCGATGTCGAGCACCTGATCGCCCTCGTGCAGGTTGGCCACCGTCACCGTGTAGGCCTTCCATAGCCGGTGCATGCCCATCGACATCAGGTCGTTCATCAGGTCGTATTTGGGCGCAACCGAGTCAAACACACTCTTGACGTGGCCGGCTTTGTCCGCCTCGTCCACACTCTGAAAACCGAAATGCGTGGTGCTCATGGTGCTTTAGTGCGTGGCGCAGCTGCTGGCAGCTTTGTCGGCCATCGGCGCGTCGCGGTCAACGCCGGCGGCTTTGAGCTGGGCTTCGTAGTCCTGCCAAAGTTCGCCTTGATGCGAACCCAGAAAGTACAGGTAGTCCCAGGTGAAGATGCCGGTGTTGTGACCGTCTGAAAACGTGGGTTGTACGGCGTAATTACCGACCTGCTCAATGGCGGTGATCTCGACTTGGCGCTTGCCGGTTTGCACGGTTTCCTGTCCTGGCCCGTGACCTTGCACTTCCGCCGAAGGCGAGCGCACGCGCATCAGCTCAAACGGAATGCGAAACGAGGCGCCATCCGAGAAACTCACTTCGAGCACATGCGATTGGCTGTGCACGGTGATGTCCACCGGGGTTGCGGATGCGGGTTTTAAATCTGCCATGGGGGAACTCCTGTTTGTCAATGGGGTTGAGGTTGATTGGGATGGGCACTCAGACGAGCACGCGTTCGATGCCGCCGTTGTTGGCGAGTTTGACGTATTCGGGCATCCACTGCGCGCCCAGTATCTGATTGGCCATTTCCACCACAATGTAATCGGCTTGCAGCAAGCCGTTTTTCAGGTCGTCGCCATAGCGGCTCAGGCCCTGCAGGCAGGCCGGGCAGGTGGTCAGGATTTTGATGTTGTCCTTGGCACCGAAGTTGCCGCCTGCGCGTAACTGCGCTTCGCCCTTGAGGATTTCTTCTTCCTTGCGAAAGCGCACCTGGGTTGAAATATCGGGACGGTTGAGCGCCAGGGTGCCCGACTCGCCACAGCAGCGGTCTGACAATACGATCTGCTCGCCCAGCAAGGCTTTCACCGTCTTGAGCGGCTCCTGCAACTTCATCGGACTGTGGCATGGGTCGTGGAACAAGAATGCGCCCGCGTTGGCCAGCGTGATGCCTTTTTCCAGCAGGTACTCGTGGATGTCGATGATGCGGCAGCCCGGAAAAATATCCTCGAACTTATAACCCTGCAACTGGTCGTAGCAGGTGCCGCAGCTCACCACCACGGTCTTGATGTCGAGGTAGTTGAGCGTGTTGGCGACCCGGTGAAATAGCACGCGGTTGTCGGTGATCATCTTCTCGGCTTTGTCAAACTGGCCGCTGCCGCGCTGCGGGTAGCCGCAGCACAGGTAGCCTGGTGGTAGCACGGTTTGCACGCCGGCGCGCCACAGCATGGCTTGTGTGGCCAGCCCCACCTGGCTGAACAGCCGCTCGGAGCCGCAGCCGGGGAAATAAAACACCGCCTCGGTCTCTGCAGTGGTGGTGGCCGGGTTGCGGATGATCGGCACGTAGTCTTTGTCTTCAATGTCGAGCAGGGCGCGTGCGGTTCTGTTCGGCAGGCCACCGGGCAGTTTTTTATTGATGAAGTGGATGATCTGCTCTTTGATCGGTGCGGCACCCAGCGTGGCCGGTGGTGCCTTGGTTTGCTGGCGCGCCACCACTTTCAGCAGCCGGGCGGCCAGCCGCTGCGCTGGAATTGCCAGCCTGACCATCGCGGCACGCGCCAGCTTGATACTTTCCGGGCTGGTGGCGTTGAGCATGAACATCGCCGCGGCACCGGCCGGGCGGAAGGTCTTCTTGCCCATTTTGCGCAACAGGTTACGCATGTTCATCGACACATCGCCAAAATCGATCTTGACCGGGCACGGTGCCAGGCATTTATGGCACACGGTGCAGTGGTCGGCTACGTCCTCAAATTCTTGCCAGTGCTTGATCGACACGCCCCGGCGGGTTTGTTCCTCATACAAAAACGCTTCCACCAGCAGCGAGGTGGCCAAAATCTTGTTGCGTGGGCTGTACAGCAAGTTGGCACGCGGTACATGGGTGCTGCAAACCGGTTTGCACTTGCCGCAGCGCAGGCAGTCCTTCACGCTGTCGGCAATGGCACCAATATCGCTTTGCTGCATGATGAGCGACTCGTGGCCCATCAGGCCAAAGCTGGGCGTGTAGGCGTTGCTCAGGTCGGATTTATATGAAAAATTGGCATCTAGCCCTTGTTCTGCATGCGATGATAGCTCTTTATTACGTAGCAATTTGCCTTTATTGAAACGGCCTTCAGGGTCGATACGGGCTTTGTAGGCGCTGAACGGTTGCAGTTCGGCGTCGCTCAAAAATTCCAGCTTGGTGATGCCAATGCCGTGCTCGCCGGAGATCACGCCGTCCAGGCCGCGCGCCAACGCCATGATGCGCTTGACCGCGCCGTGCGCAGCTTGCAGCATGTCGTAATCGTCGCTGTTGACCGGAATATTGGTATGCACATTGCCGTCGCCCGCATGCATGTGCAGCGCCACCCAGACGCGCCCTTTGAGCACGCGCTGGTGGATGGCGTTGCATTCCAGCAAGATCGGCTCGAACGCTGCGCCGCTAAAGATTTGCTGCAGCGGCTGGCGGATCTGCGCCTTCCAGCTGGCACGCAGTGAATGGTCCTGCAATTGGCCAAACAGCGGCTCGACCTGTTGCAGCCAGCCGGCCCACAGGCCACGCACCCCGGCCAGCAGCGCCAGTGCCTGCGCAACGCGGTCTTCCAGCAGTTCGGCGGCTGAAATCTCGCTGGCATCGTCGGTGCGGCCCAGCGGCAGCTTGCCCTGGGTGAAAAAGTCTTGCAGCGCGTCACACAGCGCCAGCTTGTTGTGCAGGCTCAGTTCGATGTTGATGCGCTCGATGCCGTCGGTGTATTCGGCCATGCGCGGCAGCGGAATCACCACGTCTTCGTTGATTTTGAAGGCGTTGGTGTGTTTGCTGATGGCGGCGGTACGTTTGCGATCCAGCCAGAATTTCTTGCGTGCCTCGGGGCTGATGGCAATAAAGCCTTCGCCACTGCGGGAGTTGGCAATGCGCACCACCTCACTGGTGGCCCGCGCCACGGCATCGGCATCGTCACCGGCAATGTCGCCAAACAGCACCATTTTGGGCACCGTGATGCCCGAGCCCGGCTGCGCCTGCGCGCCGCGTTTGGATTTGGTGGCGTAGCCCACGGCTTTCAGGTAGCGGTCATCCAGATGCTCCAGCCCGGCCAGCAGCACGCCACTGCGCTTTTGCTCGGCGAACATGAAGTCCTTGATCTCGACAATGCTGGGCACGGCATCCTTGGCATTGCCAAAAAACTCCAGGCACACGGTGCGGGTGTGTTTGGGCATCCGGTGAACGATCCAGCGCGCGCTGGTGATCAGGCCATCGCAGCCTTCTTTTTGAATGCCGGGCAGACCGCTCAAAAACTTGTCGGTCACGTCCTTGCCCAAACCCTCTTTGCGGAACGACTTGCCGGGAATGTCGAGCCGCTCGCTGCGAATCGGCGTTTTGCCGTCGGCTTTGAAGTACTGCAGCTCAAAGCTGGCTACCTCGGCATCGTGAATCTTGCCCAGGTTGTGGTTGATGCGGGTCACCTCCAGCCACTCAGCTTGCGGGGTCACCATGCGCCAACTGGCCAGGTTGTCCAGCGCGGTGCCCCATAGCACGGCTTTTTTGCCGCCAGCGTTCATGGCGATGTTGCCGCCAATGCACGAGGCCTCCGATGAGGTGGGATCGACGGCAAACACAAAGCCGGCGCGCTCGGCGGCGTGCGCCACCTGGTTGGTGATGACACCGGCTTCGCTCCAGACGGTGGCCACATCCACGTCCAGGCCGGGCAGACGGCGCATTTCGACTTCGCTCATGCCCAGCAGCTTTTCGGTGTTGATCACCACGCTTTTCCAGGTCAGCGGAATCGCGCCGCCGGTGTAGC